>JAJXTX010000055.1 GCA_021783385.1 Pseudomonadota bacterium | reverse complement strand
CGCAAGGGCGCAGCGCTGAATGCGGTGCAGATCGCCGAGCTGCTGATCCAGGACTATCTGTAGTGTCGACGGCGCAGCGGCTCGGGCAGGTTGGCCTGCTGCTGGCTGCGCTGGTCGGGCCGGAGCACGCCCGGGCCTCGCCGCCGCCCGCGGCGGCCGACGCCACCGCGGGTGCCGCGACGCGCGCATCGCTGGCGCGCATCGATCATCGCGTGGCGCAGCACCAGGCCGAGGTGCAGCGGCTGCAGCGCGCTATCGCCCGCCAGCAGGCGCACAGCCAGCAGGCCAGCCAGCGCCTGCGCGAGCAGGACCGGCAGATCGCCGAACTGCAGCACCAGTTGCAGGCGCTGCTCGGTGGCAGCCCGGCACAGCGTGGGGCAAAGACGCCGCAGCCATGAGAACCTGCCGTAGCAATGCGCTGCAAGTATTCGCGGCCGCTATTGTTGATTGGGCTGCATCTGACTAAAGTGACACTTCGTTTGGAACAGTAGCCGCCTGCGGCGGCGACACCATGCATGGCGCCATGATCGTTCGGGGGAGCACGTGATGAATCGTTCGTTGAAGTTGTCGATGCTGCTGGCGCTGGCCCTGGGCAGCAGCCATGCGATGGCGCTGGATCTCGGTCAGGTGCAGGTCAAATCGAGCTTGGGGGAGCCACTGCTGGCGGAGATCCCGCTGCACCCCGCCAATCCGGCGGAGCTGCAGCATCTCACCGTGCAGCTGGCGTCGAACGAGGATTTCGCCCGGGCCGGGATCGTCGGCGGGCGCACGACCATACCGCTGCATTTCAGTGTCGCGAAAATCGCCAGCGGCCAGTCGGTGATCCGCATCACCAGCAGCGTGTCGGTCGACGATCCTTACCTTGACCTGCTGCTGCAGGTGAAGGACAGGGCCGGCACCAGCGTGCGCGAGTTCGCGATCCTGCTCGATCCGCCCGGAAGCCACCCGGCCACCAGCGTCGCGCCGGCCACCGCCGCCGCGGCCGCGGCGCCAGCACCGGCTACGGCCAGTCGCCCGGTTCAGCGTGCCGCCGCGCCGACCGCGCCGCGTCCGAGTCGTGCCACCGCCGCAGCTCCCGCACCGGCGTCGGCGTCGGGGGCTACTGGTCAGTACGGCCCGGTCCAGCGTGGTCAGACGCTTTCCTCGATTGCGCACGCCACTGCGCCGGCCGGCGTCGACATCAGCCAGATGCTGGTCGCGCTCAAGCAGGCCAATCCGGATGCGTTCTATCGCGACAACATCAACGCCCTGAAGACCGGTGCGGTGCTGCGCGTGCCCACCGCCACCGAGGCGCAGACCATGGCGGTCGCCGCGGCGATGGCCGAGGTGCGCCGCCAGAACAGCGACTGGCGCGCCGGCCCGGTCGGCAAGCCGGCCACCGTGGCCGATGCGGCGACCCGTGCCAGCGCCTCCAGTTCACCCGGCAGCGCCGCTGTCGCGCCGGGTGATCGGCTGGCCCTGCTGCCGGCCAAGGCCGGCAGCAGTTCGGCTTCCGGCGCCGGCCCCGCGGGCGGCAAGGGCGACAGCTCCGTCGCCGGCCTGCGCCAGGATCTGCTGCGCACGCGCGAGAGTCTGGCCAGCCTGCAGCAGCAGAGCAGCGACCTGAAAACCCGCCTGAAGGACATGGCGGACATCAACAGCAAGAACGAGCATCTGCTGTCGCTCAAGAACAGCGAGATCGCCGAGCTGCAGACCAAGCTGGCTGCCGCGCGCAAGGCGGCTGCCACTCCCGCCGCTACACCTGCCACCTCGGCCAGCACACCGAAGGCGGTCGTCACGTCAGAGTCTGCCGCCCGGGCCAGCAGCGTGGCTGCACCCGCTTCGGCAGCGCCCCCGACCGCGAGCAGCGCCGTCGCCGCTGCGCCGGTGGCGAGCCCCACCTCTGTCGCCGCCACGGCCAAGCCGGCCGCCGTCGAGCCGGCGCCGAAACCGGTGGCGCATGCCATCCCCGTCCCGCGGCCCGCGCCCGATCAGCCCTGGTACATGCAGCCGTGGGCATGGGCGGTTGGCGCCGGTGCGGTGCTGGTTCTGCTGCTGGCGCTGCTGGGGCGCCGCAAGCGCGCACCACGAGCAAATCCCGCGCCGTCGCTGGCCGATCGCTTCGGCGGTCCCTCGCCGGCGGCAGCTTTTGACGGTGACGACATCGATCAGGACGAGCTGCTCGACCAACTGGCCGAGCATCCGGAGAACATCGACCTGCATCTGGAACTGGTCACCCTGTATTACTCGCGGCGGGACGTCGAGCGGTTCGAGGCTGCCGCCGAGGCGATGCATGCCCACATCACCGATCCGCAGCAGGACGAGTGGCAGGACGTGCTGCACATGGGTGAGGACCTGGTGCCGGGTCATCCGCTGTTCGATCACCATGCGCCACTGCCGGCGCAGGACGAGGCGGACGCGCGCCACCCGTTCGACCTCGATGAATATGCCGCCGGCAACGACACGCCCACGGTGGCGGCAGCGATGCCACCGCTCCCCGCGCAGCCACCGAAGAAGGTCAGCGAATACCACTACGACTTCGATCTGACTGCCGCTGCGCCGCACGCGGCGGCGACGGATGCGGACACGACGGTGGCGGCACCGCTGGTGCCGCCGCCCCCCGCGCCGGTGCAGGCGCCGGCCGCACCGGTGGCGGCGGAGCCGAGCTGGCGTTTCGGCGAGAGCGGCAGCGAGCCGTATGGTACGGATCGCGGCCAGGATCCGGGCGAGTTCAACGACGATCCGGTAGACACCAAGCTGGATCTGGCGCGCGCCTATCTGGACATGGGCGATGCCGATGGCGCCCGCGCCATGCTGGGCGAGGTGCTCAAGGAAGGCAGCCAGATGCAGCAGGACATCGCCAGGCGGCTGCTCGACACGCTGCACTGACCACCTCCCTCAGCGGCAGCAGATGCTTTCGTCGGGCCGGCCTTGCCGGCCCGACGTCGTTGGCGGGCTGCTAATCTTCAGCGTCTTTCCGCGGGCTGCAGCACCTCCATGCGTATCGCACTCGGCATCGAATACGACGGCACCGATTTTTCCGGCTGGCAGCGGCTCAAATCCGCCGCCAGCGTGCAGGCCGCGGTGGAGCGTGCGCTTTCGCAGGTGGCCGCGCATCCGGTCGAGATCAGCTGCGCCGGCCGCACCGATGCCGGTGTGCACGGTCGCTGCCAGGTGGTGCATTTCGACACCGGGGCGCAGCGCGACATGCGCGGCTGGGTGCTCGGCAGCTGCGCCAACCTGCCGCCCAGCGTGGCGGTGCTGTGGGCGCAGCCGGTGGCGGCAGAGTTCCATGCACGCTATGCGGCACGCAGCCGGCGCTACCGCTATCACCTGCTGAACCGTCCGGTGCGTGCGGCGCTGGACGCTCGCTACGTCACCTGGGAACGGCTGCCGCTGGACGCCGGGCGCATGCACGCGGCGGCGCAGGCACTGCTGGGCGAGCACGATTTCAGCGCTTTCCGCGCGCTGTCCTGTCAGGCGGCGCATCCGCGCCGCTCGGTGCTGGCGGTGAGCGTGCGGCGCGAGGGCGAGCAGGTGCTGGTCGACATCGAGGCGAACGCGTTTCTGCACCACATGGTGCGCAACATCGTGGGCTCGCTGCTGCCGATCGGCCGCGGCGAGCAGCCGGTGGCGTGGCTGGCCGAACTGCTGGCCGGCCGCGACCGCCAGCAGGCCGGGCCGACTGCGCCGGCCAGCGGGCTGACCTTCGTGGGGCCGCGCTATCCGGCCCACTGGGGCTTGCCGCCCGAGGTATGCCAGCAGGAGACCGTTCCGTGACGCGCATCAAGTGCTGCGGCATGACCCGCGTCGAGGATGCGCTGCTGGCCGCGCGCCTGGGCGCCGACGCGATCGGCGTGGTGCTCACCGCGCGCAGTCGCCGCCGCGTGTCGCTGCAGCAGGCGCGCAGCATCGTGCGCGCGCTGCCGCCGTTCGTCGGCACGGTGGCGCTGCTGATGGATGACGAGGCGGCGTTCGTGCGCGAGGTGATCGAGTGCGTGCAGCCGTCGCTGCTGCAGTTCCACGGCGTCGAGACCGATGACTGGTGCGCGCAGTTCGGGCGACCGTATCTGAAAGCGGTCGCGATGGGCGAGGGCGCTGCCGCGTTGCCGCGGTTGCAGCAGTATCCGCAGGCTGCGGGGCTGCTGCTGGATGGCCACGGGCTGGGCGAGCCCGGCGGCAGCGGGCAGGCGTTCGACTGGTCGCTGATGCCGGCGACGCTGGCGCAGCCGCTGATCCTCGCCGGTGGTCTCGATGCCGGCAATATTGGCGCGGCGATCCGCAGCGCGCGGCCGTGGGCGGTGGACGTGGCCAGTGGCATCGAGTCGTCGCCCGGAATCAAGGATCCGGCGAAGCTGGCAGCCTTCATCCGCGCCGTGCGCGAAGCTGACGCCGCTGCATAGCGCGACGGCCCGTGCGCGCCGCGATAGCATGCGGCATCCCCGCTTGCCGGACCCGCTGATGCCCGCTGCGATCGAGGGACGCCGGAGCAGGCCACCGCGCGGCGCGAAAGGATCAGGCGCTACCTGCAAGCGGCGCGGTTTGCTCATCCATCGCCAGCTCGCGCTGCAGCCAGGAGGCCAGCCCCGGCGCCCGCGGGTCCTTGCCGCGCTGCGGCGTGGCCAGAATCCAGCGCGCCGGGGTGGGCTGAAAGCCCCACGGTGCCAGCAGGCGCCCGGCGGCAAGGTCGTCGGCCACCAGCGGCGCGGGGGCGATGGCGACGCCGAGCCCGGCCAGCGCGGCCTCCAGCAAGTAGTACAGATGCGCAAAGCCCTGACCACTGGCAGTGGGCGGCCCCGGCAAGCCGGCGGCGCTGGCCCAGTCACGCCACGCTTGCGGCCGCGAGGCGGTATGCAGCACGGCCTCGTCAAGCAGCGCGCGCGCCGGCTGGCCTGCCAGTCTCGACCAGCCCGCATAGCGTGGACTGAGCACCGGACCGATCCACTCTGCGGCCAGCTCGGTCACCTGCCAGTTCGCCGGCCACGGCGGGGCGGCCAACAGCAGCGCGCCATCGAGCTCGGCCAGCGCGGGCGTCAGCGGATCCTCCTGGGCCGACAGGTGCAGTTGCAGGTCGGGCAGGTCGCGGGCCAGTCGATCCAGCCGCGGAATCACCCAGCGCGCCAGCAGGCTGCCCGAGCAGCCGAGGACGAACGGTGCGCTGCTGCCGCGGCGCAGGCCGGCCCAGCTGTCGCGCAGTTGCCCGAACGCCGCGCTGGTGCCTTCATGCAGCTGCGTACCGGCGGCGGTGAGCTGCAGCCCGCGCCCCTGCCGCGTGAACAGCGGGCGGCCCAGCGCCTCCTCAAGCAGCCGCAGCTGGCGGCTGATCGCGCCGTGGGTGACATGCAGCTCGCCGGCAGCGGCGCTCACGCTCTGGCGGCGGGCCACCGCCTCGAAGGCGCGCAGGGCGTTCAGCGGTGGCAGTTCGCGCTCGCTCATGTTTGAGTTTTCCTGACGTGTCGCTGCGATCTTATCGCTTTTGAAGCGTGCAAAATAAGCCTTATGATCACGTCTTGCCCGCACGCTGCACGTGTACCACTACAGTTTTTCGCACAGGACAACCTGCCATGTCTGCCCCGCCGATCCGCCCAATCCCGTCGTCCACGCCGCAGGATTTTCACGCCTGGCCCGATGCGCACGGTCGCTTCGGCGACTTCGGCGGCCAGTACGTGGCCGAGACGCTGATGGCGCCGCTGGCCGAGCTGGCCGCAGCATATGAGCGGCTGCGCCGTGATCCGGCCTTCATCGCCGAGCTCGATCATGATCTGAAATACTACGTCGGCCGCCCCAGCCCGATCTATCACGCGCAGCGGCTGTCGGCGCTGGTCGGCGGCGCGCGCATCCTGCTCAAGCGCGAGGATCTGAACCACACCGGCGCCCACAAGATCAACAACACCGTGGGCCAGGCGCTGGTCGCGCGGCACATGGGCAAGCCGCGCATCATCGCCGAGACCGGCGCGGGCCAGCACGGCGTGGCCAGTGCCACGGTGGCGGCGCGGCTGGGACTCAAGTGCGTGGTCTACATGGGCTCGACCGACATCGAGCGGCAGAAGATCAACGTCTACCGCATGAAGCTGCTTGGCGCCGAGGTGGTGCCGGTGACCTCCGGCTCGAAGACGCTGAAGGACGCGCTGAACGAGGCGATGCGCGACTGGGTCACCAACGTGGCCGATACCTTCTACATCATCGGCACGGTGGCCGGTCCGCATCCGTATCCGATGATGGTGCGCGACTTCAACGCCGTGGTGGGGCGCGAGGCGCGCGCGCAGATGCTGGAAGACTACGGCCGGCTGCCGGACGCGATCACCGCCTGCGTCGGCGGCGGCTCGAATGCGATCGGGTTGTTCCATGAGTTCCTCAACGACCCGGGCGTGCGTATCGTGGGCGCCGAGGCGGCCGGTCACGGCCTTGCCAGCGGGCAGCATGCGGCCTCGCTGGCGGCTGGCCGGCCGGGCGTGCTGCATGGCAATCGCACCTACGTGCTGTGCGACGACAACGGCCAGATCGCCGAAACCCACTCGGTCTCCGCCGGCCTGGACTATCCGGGCGTCGGCCCCGAGCACGCCTTCCTGAAGGATGCCGGCCGCGCCGAATACGTCGGTGTGACCGACGATGAGGCGATGGAGGCGTTCCACCTGCTGGCGCGTTCGGAAGGCATCCTGGCCGCGCTGGAATCCAGCCATGCGGTGGCACAGGCGATGAAGCTGGCGCGCGAGCTGCCGAAGGACGGGCTCGTGCTGTGCAACCTGTCCGGTCGCGGCGACAAGGACGTGCACACCATTGCGGCGCGCGAAGGAGTCACGGTATGAGCCGCATCGACGCGCGCTTCGCCGCGCTCAAGGTGGCCGGCCGCACCGGCCTGATTCCGTTCGTCACCGCGGGCGATCCGGCGCCGGAGCACAGCGTGGCGCTGATGCATGCGCTGGTCGCGGCCGGTGCCGACCTGATCGAGCTGGGCGTGCCGTTTTCCGACCCGATGGCCGACGGCCCGGTGATCCAGCACGCCAGCGAGCGGGCGATCGCCCGCGGGGTCGGGCTGGCGCACGTGCTGGGCTGGGTCGCTGAATTCCGCCAGCGCGATGCGGTCACGCCGGTGGTGCTTATGGGCTACTTGAATCCGCTGGAGATCCACGGCTACGCGCGCTTCGCCAGCGAGGCGGTCGCGGCCGGTGTCGATGGCGTGCTGCTGGTGGATTGCCCGCTGGAGGAATCGTCCGTGCTGGCGCCCCTGCGCGCGGCCGGACTGCAGCTGATCCGCCTCGCCGCGCCCACCACCGCACCCGCGCGCATGGCGCAGCTGTGCCAGTCGGCGGAGGGCTTCCTGTACTATGTGTCGTTCGCCGGCATCACCGGCGCGGCGCATCTGAGCACGACCGATATCGCGGCCCGCGTGGCGGATATCCGGGCGTGCGCGAAGGCGCCGGTGGCGGTGGGCTTCGGCATCCGCGACGCGCATAGCGCGAAGGCGATTGCCGCGTTTGCCGATGCGGTGGTGATCGGCAGCGCGCTGGTGGAGCGGCTGGCCGGGGCGGGGCAGGCGGACGAGATCACCGCCCGGGTGCGAGGTTTCCTCGCGCCGATCCGCGCGGCGCTGGATGCACACTGAAGTGGCTCACTGGCCGCTTCAGGTCAGTAACCTGTGAGGTGTTGCGATGAACTGGCTGCAGAAAATCATGAGTCCGCGCACCCGCGCGCCGAGCCACGCCGGCGGCAAGGGCTCGGTGCCCGAAGGCGTATGGGAAAAATGCGGCGGTTGCGGCACGGTGCTGTACCGGCCGGAGCTCGACCGCAACCTGATGGTCTGCCCCAAGTGCGGCCATCACCATTACATCGAGGCGCGCACGCGGCTGGACGCATTGCTGGATGAAGGCAGCGCGCAGGAGCTGTGGGCCAGCATGGAGCCCACCGATCCGCTGAAATTCCGCGACACCAAAAAGTATCGCGACCGCATCCTCGCCACCCAGAAAAAGGTCGGAGAAAAAGACGCGCTGGTCGCAATGAGCGGCACGCTCAAGGGTCGCCCGCTGGTGGCGGTGGCGTTCGAGTTTGCCTACATGGGCGGCTCGATGGGTTCGGTGGTGGGCGAGAAATTTACCCGCGCCGCCGAGCGCGCGCTGGCCGACAGGAGCGCGCTGGTGTGCTTCGCCGCCACCGGCGGTGCGCGCATGCAGGAGGCGCTGTTCTCGCTGATGCAGATGGCCAAGACCTCGGCAGCACTGGCGCGCCTGCGCGACGCCGGCGTGCCGTACATCAGCGTGCTGACCAATCCGACTACGGGCGGCGTATCTGCCAGCCTGGCGATGCTGGGCGACATCAACATCGGCGAGCCGAGGGCGCTGATCGGCTTCGCCGGCCCGCGCGTGATCGAGCAGACCGTGCGCGAGACGCTGCCGGAAGGCTTCCAGCGCTCGGAGTTTCTGGTCGAGCACGGCGCCATCGACCTGATCGTCGACCGCCGCGAAATGCGCGACAAGCTGGCTGACCTGCTGGGCATTCTCGGCCGGCTGCCGCGCGCGGCCTGACGCGCCGCCGCGTGCGTTGCCCGGTTTGTCCACAGGCGCTGTGCAAACGTCGTGGCAAAGCCTGTGGACAAGCCCGGCTGGCCGCTTGTCGATCAAGCACTTGCTACGGCGTGTCGAAATCTTGAGCAGGGTCCGCGCGTGCACGGCCAGGTTTTCCACAGCGGCTGTGCACGACCTGCGGCAAAGCCTGTGGACAAGCAGGCTATCTGTCTGAACGCAAAGGCGCTTGCGACGGCATGCGCAAGACTTGCGCAGTCGTCGCTTACGGCGGCGCCGCTCACACCAGTGCCGCGAGCAGCGCCGGCAACCACAGCGACAAGCCACCGAGCCCGGCGCCGATCAGGATGGCGGCGAGCACATCGCTGGGATAGTGCAGCCCGAGGATCACCCGCGAGGCGGCCACCAGGGCGGTGAAGCCCAGCAGCAGTGGCGCCAGTTGCGGATACCAGGCCAGCGCGACGATGCTGAAGCTGGTCGCCTGCAGCGTGTGGCCCGACGGAAAGCTGAATTCGTCCAGCGGCGGCACGTGGGCGATCACGCCGGGGCAGGCGCGGTAGGGACGGGGGCGCCGCGTCCAGCCCTTCAGCCGGCGATACAGCAGCAGCGCCGCCAACCCGGTGGCCGCCATGTGCGCCGCGGCGGTCAATCCGCGCACGCCGCCGAGCAGCGCCAGCACGCCCATCAGCGCATACCAGAAGATGCCGTCGCCGAGCCGGCTGATGGCGCCGAAGCACAGTCCCACCGCGCGGCGTGTGCCCCAGCGGTTGGCCGCCACGCAGACGCGGCGATCCAGCGCCAGCCGGGCTGGACCAGTGCTCAGCTCAGGCGTGGGCAGCGGTGAGTGCATGCTCATGCGGGTGCTCCTCGGCCAGTTCGCGCAGCAGGGTCTCGAAATCGCGTATCACCGCCTCCGGCGACAGCTCCGCGACACTGGCATGGGCGGCCCGGCCCATGTGCCGGATCAGTCCCGGGTTGCTGGCCAGCTTCACCGCCGCGTCGATGAAGGCCTGCGCGTGGCCGGACGCGACGCAGTAGCCGTTGACGCCGTCGCGCACGTGCTCGCGGGCGGCACCTTCCGCATAGGCCACCACCGGCAGACCAGCCGCCAGCGCTTCCAGGATCACATTGCCGAAGGTTTCGCTGAGGCTGGGAAACGGGAAGAGATCGGCGCTGGCGACATGCCGCGCCAGCGCCTGCTCGCGCTGCACGCCGGCAAAGATGAAATCCGGATGTGCCGCCGCCAGTGCGGCGCGCGCGGGGCCGTCGCCCACCCACACGTAGCGTGCGTTCGGCACGCGCTGACGGATCGCGCGAAACGCCTGCACCGCCAGCTCGAGATTCTTCTCCGGCGCGATGCGTCCCACGTACAAGACCACCGGCGTGCCGGCATCGACGCCCCAGCGGGCACGCAAGCCATCGTCGCGCTGCGCCGGATGAAACAGCCGCGTGTCGACTGCGCGTCGCAGCAGGCGCGGCCGGCTGATGCCCAGCGCCAGCAGCTCCTGCGCCAGTGCAGTGGTCGGCACCAGCGTGGCGGCCGCCTGACGGTGGAAGCGGCGCAGGTAACGGCGCACCAGCGGGGTCAGCAGGCCGACGCCGTAGTGCTGCGCATAGCTGTCGAAGCGGGTGTGAAATCCGCTGCTGAGCGGAATGCCCAGCCGGGTGGCGGCGCGCATGGCCGACCAGCCGAGCGGGCCTTCGGTGGCGACATATACCGCGTCGGGGCGCTGGAGCTGCCAGCGCTGCCGCAGCGCGCGGCCCGCAGGCAGGCCGAAGCGCAGGTCCGGGTAGCGCGGCAGGGTGCCGCCGCGCACGCCGAGCACCTCGATGCCCGGCTCATCCACGCGCCGCTGCAGCTGGCGCGGGCGGATGAGATCGATCTGATGGCCGCGCTGGGCCAGTCCCGCCGCGAGGCTGTGCACCGTGAGTGCCACGCCGTTGATTTCCGGTGGGTAGGTTTCGCTGACGATGCCGATGCGCATGACGATACCCGTGCTGGCCTGGTGCAAGCCTGCGCGGCCCGCGTTGCGTCGGCGTGGCGATCGGATGACGTCGCGGTGACGGATGGGTGGTGCGGTCAGCGCCCGAAGGCCACGGCGAAGCCGAGTCCGGCCTGCCACGGGTCGGCGTGGCCGGCGAGCCGATGACGACACCAGGCGTCGAGCTGGAGCCGGGAAGTGATCCGCCAGGCCAGACCGATGCCGGCCAGGCTGCCATTGCCGAGGGCCGGATCATGCTGCACGGCGGCTTCGCCGTAGACGTTCAACAACGACGTCAGCGCATAGCTGTAGTTGGCGGCAACGAGGTAGCGGTTCTGGCTGCCCATGCGCTGCCATTGCGCGTAATAACCCAGTGCGTGACGCTCGTCGAGCTGCTGGTTCGCATCCAGCGCCAGGCTGTATTGACGGCGCATGTTGCGGAAGTCGCGCGCACCGTTGGCGAACTCCACGCCGCCAAGCACGGCCCAGTTCCACTGGGCGCTGGAGGAGGGCAGCACGAGTTTCAGTGCGAGACTGCTGTCGCCGCGGCCGTGGCTGCTGTAACTCTGACCATCACCTTGCTGCTGCAGATGGTTGTAGAAAGAACCGCCGAACTGCAGTTCGAGGTTTTTGCCCAGGCCCAGCCGCAGCAAGCTGTCGGCGGTGTATTGGTCGCTGCGGATGCCGCCGTCGGTGCTGCGGCTCCAGCTCGGCAGGCCCTGTTCCCAGGCCAGCTGGCCGGGCGCCAGCACGCTGGGCGAAAAGCCCAGGCCGGGCCGGTCGAAACCGGGCGAATCGTCGGCCATCACTTGCCGCGCACATGCGCATGCCAGCAAGACGCTGCATGTCAGCAGGCGGCATCGACGCCGGCATGACCGGCCAGTTCGGCTAAAATCCATGACTTCGCTTTGCGTCCATCGAAAACCCCATGACCGTTCGTACCCGCTTCGCCCCCAGTCCCACCGGTTTCCTGCATATCGGCGGCGCCCGCACCGCGCTGTACTGCTGGCTGGAGTCGCGTCGCCGCGGCGGCGAGTTCGTGCTGCGCATCGAGGATACCGACCGCGAGCGCTCCACCGATGCGGCGGTGCAGGCGATCCTCGATGCGATGCAATGGCTCGGCCTGAATCACGACGAGGGTCCGTTCTACCAGACCCAGCGCCTGCCACGATACAAGCAGGTGGCCGACGAGTTGGTGGCCGCGGGCAAGGCCTACTACGCCTACGAGAGCAAGGAGGAGATCGAGGCGATGCGCGAGGCCGCCATGGCCAGGGGCGACAAGCCGCGCTACAACGGCTACTACCGCGATCGCAACGAGCCTTTCCGCGAGGATCCCAATCGGGTAATCCGCTTCCGCAATCCCACCGAAGGCTCGGTGGTGTTCGACGACAAGGTGAAAGGTCGCGTCGAGTGGGCGAACGCCGAGCTGGACGACCTGGTGATCTTCCGCTCCGACGGCTGGCCCACTTACAACTTCGCGGTGGTGGTCGACGACATCGACATGGGCATCACCGAGGTGATCCGCGGCGACGACCATGTCAACAACACGCCGCGGCAGATCAACATCTATCACGCGCTGGGCGCCAAGGTGCCGGAGTTTGCGCACCTGCCGATGATTCTCGACAAGGAGGGCAAGAAACTCTCCAAGCGCACCAGCGCGGTCAGCGTGATGGACTACC
>JAJXTX010000363.1 GCA_021783385.1 Pseudomonadota bacterium | reverse complement strand
TCGACGCGCAGTACGCGCTCGACCAGTACGTGCTGCGCGGCGGCCATCTGGCGGTGTTTGTCGATCCGGACGCGGAGCTCGACAGCACGCCGTTCGGCACCGCCAGCGCCGATTTCTCCGATCACAGCTCGAACCTGCCGCGGCTGTTCGCGGACTGGGGTGTGCTGTACGACCCGAACAAGGTGGTGCTGGATCGCGCGCTCGCGCTGCCGATCGAGCTGGGCGGCAACAGCCTCAATCATCCGGCGATGCTCGCCCTGGGCCAGCAGCAGCTCAACCGCAACGACGCGATCACCGCCAGCCTGCAGCGCGTCAACGTCTCCAGCATCGGCTATTTCGACCTGGCGCCGACCGCCCGCACGCGGCTGGTCCCGCTGCTGCAGAGCAGCGCCGAGGCCGAAGTGGTGCCGACCCAGCGCGTGCTGGAGGCGAGCAGCGACCCCACCACGCTGCTGCAGGGTTACAAGCCGGACAACATGCATTACGTGCTGGCGGCGCGGCTGCAGGGGCCGTTCATCAGTGCGTTCCCCGAACGCGCCGCCGAGCCCGGACATCTGGCCGCATCGGTGCCGAATGCCGAGGTGATCCTGGTCGCCGACACCGACTTGCTCAGCGACCGGTTGTGGGTGCAGCCGCAGACCATCCTCGGCCAGAGCATGATGCGGGTGTTTGCCAACAACGGCGATTTCATCAGCAACATGGTCGACAACCTCAGCGGTTCGTCGGCGCTGCTGTCGATCCGCGGCCGCTTCAGCTCGCAGCGGCCGTTCACACGGGTGCAGGCGCTGCGGCATCTGGCCGACCAGAAGTTCCTGCAGAAGGAGCACGAGCTGGAGCAGCAGCTGGCGGACACGCGCCGGCGGCTGGACGAGCTGCAACCGGCCAAGGGCAGCCAGAGCAGCACGGCCACCGCCGAGCAGCGCCAGGAGATCGAGCAGTTCCGCCAGCGCCAGCTGGCAATCAACAAGGAGCTGCGCGAGGTGCAGCACCAGCTCAATGCCGAGATCGACGCGCTCGGCCTGCGCGTGAAGTTCATCAACATCGTGCTGGTGCCGGCGCTGGTGACGCTGTTCGGCTTGCTCTACGGCTGGCGGCGGATGCGACGCAGCCGGCAACGTCGATGAGAATGGCGATCTGCCGCAACGGCGCCATGCAGCCGCCGCGCATCATGCCGAGACAACGTCTGTGCGCGTCGGCGCAGGCGCAACCGCCGCGGGTGCCGTGACCGGATGGACAGCTTGCTGAAATGGATCGTGCCGTGGGAATTTTCGTGGGCTTTCCTCACGATCTTCCTGTTCACCTGCCTGCTGTATCTGCGCGGCTGCCGTCGGCTGCGGGTGAGCCGCGGGCGCCGGCTGCTGTTCTGGCTCGGCATGGCGATCATCTATCTGTCGCTGCACACCTATCTGGATTTCTACGCCGAGCACGAGTTCTTCGTGCACCGGTTGCAGCAGTTGCTGCTGCATCACCTGACGCCGCTGCTGATCGTCGCCACGTATCCCGGCAGCGTGCTGCGCGCGGGCTTGCCGCTGCGCTGGCGCGCGCGCGTGCTGCTGCCGCTGCAGCGTTCGTGGCCGTGGCGACTGCTCAGCGGCGTGCTGCTGAATCCGCTGGTGGTGACGGTACTCTTCACCGGCTTCGTGCTGATCTGGCTGATTCCCTCCTGGCAGACCCTCGCGATGCTGGACTGGCGCGTCTACCGCTTCATGAACTGGACAATGCTGATCAGCGGCTTTGCCTATTGGTCGCTGGTGCTGGATCATCGGCCGCATCCGCCAGGGCGGATGGTGGCGGGCCTGCGCGTGCTGTCGCCGGCGATCACCATGACGCCGCAGATCGTGGCCGGTGCGATCGTGACCTTCTCGCGCACCGACCTCTATCCGATCTTCGAGATCTGCGGGCGCGCCTTCACCTTCAACGTGATGACCGGCCAGCTGATCGGCGGTGCGATCACTTGGGTGCCGGCCGCGATGATCGAGTCAGTCGGTGGTCTGCTGGCGCTGCGCCAGTGGCTGCGGCTGTCGCGCAGCGGGCGTCTGCCCAGGCGGCCGCCCCGGCCACCGCGCAGGCGTCCGGTGGCGGACGTACCGCTATCGCGCTGAGGGCGGCGGGCACCCGTTGCCTCAGTGGCTGGGGCCCAGCGCGTCTGCGGGGCGGGCGATGAAGTCGGTCGGCAGCGTGCTGCCATCGGCGAACTGCAGCTCCAGCCGCACCGTGTCGCCCGGCTGCACCGGCCGCTGCGCCTGCGTCAGCATCAGGTGGTATCCCCCCGGTGCCAGCACGGCGGTGCCGTGCGCGGGCACGACCAGCGCATCGACCATCCGCATGCGGCTCATGCCGCCTGCGCTGGAACTCTGGTGCAGCATCACCCCGGCGTAGACCGTGCTGCGCGCGCCACGCAGCACCGCAGGCCGATCGCCGCGGTTGTGCAGCGTCACATAGGCACCGGCTGGAAGCGTGCCGGGCAGCACGCGGATCCACGCGCCGCTGGCGCGCACCTGAGTCGCCTCGCTGGCGTGCACCGGGGTGCACGCCAGCGAGGCGGCGAGCAGCAGCGCCAGCCGCTTCATGATCTCGCTCCGGCGCCCAGCAACAGCTTCAGATCGTGCACCAGGTCGTCCTGCGAGTCCGACGGGGTGGCCAGCACACGGGCGTTGCCGTCGCGATCGAACAGGTAGATCGCCGAACTGTGGCTGACCTCATAGC
>JAJXTX010000054.1 GCA_021783385.1 Pseudomonadota bacterium | reverse complement strand
CCGGCAAAGCTGGCCAGCGTGACATCGGCCAGCTCCTTGCTGACCAGCGAAAACGCCGGGGCCACCTCGCCGCGGGCGGGAAAATGGCCGTCGATCTGGATCGGCTGGCCTCTCAGCGTGACTTGCGCCATGGGTATTACCTCGAGAGATTGGAGCCTGTCAGTAAAGCATGGTGGTCGCCGGATGGCGACGCCCTGCCGCGACCCTCGGCATTCATTCCGCCAGAATCCTGCCTCGCGGGACCGTCGCATGGGCACAGCTGTGCGTTGTCGCGGGTGGCCCGTGACTGCCCGGGATCCAACACTACCGACGAACCGGATGCCAGTCCGACCCCGGCACGGTGATGCCGGGATATTTCGCTTCCAGTGTCGCCAGTGCGCCCTTGGGCCTGCTCGACGGCGACGCCACCTCGAGCGGCTGAGGTTTGCCCTGGCTGCGAGCTATCAGAGCTTTGTGAATGAGGGCGCGGAGCTCGGCCGCGTCCCATGGCTTGGTAAGAAAATGAAAGCCCTCCGTCGCTCCACGCGTGGCCATGCTGGCACGCAGATCGGCCAACCCGCTCAGCATGATCACGATCAGCGCGGGCTGAAGCTTCTTCAGCGCCTTGACCAGACTCAGCCCATCCATGCCGGGCATCCGGTAGCCCGTGATCAGCAGGTCAAAGGCGGTGCTGCCTGCCCTGGCCAGCGCCTGCCGGGGTTGGGTGAAGGCCTCCACGTCGCCGTGCAGGGGCGACAGATCGTGCTGCCACGCCGTGAGCACGGCCTGCTCGTCGTCGACCAGCAAGATCCGCAACCCCGGCGACACTCCCGCGGTTTCACTCATGCGCGCATCAGCGGTGCAATGGCATAACGATTGCGCCCGGCTTCCTTGGCTGCGTAGAGCGCGGTATCGGCCTCGGCCAGCAGTCCTTGCGCCTGGTCGTGCTCCGTCGGCACCGTGGTCGCCACACCCAGGCTCACCGTGACGACCGCGCCGGTAGCGGACCGGGCATGCGGAATGCCGAGGGCTTCGACCGCTTTGCGCATGTTCCCGGCGACGACTTCCGCGCCCGCCTGATCGGTATTGGGCAGGATCAGGACAAACTCCTCGCCCCCATAGCGGGCGGCCAGATCCGTGGGGCGCAGCAAGCTGCCGGCGATGACCTGGGCCACGGCCTTGAGACATTCATCGCCCGCCATGTGCCCGTAGCGGTCGTTGTACAACTTGAAATGATCGACATCCAGGATGATCAGCGAAAGCCACTCCTGCTCGCGCGCACCACGCTTCCACTCCTCCTCGAAACGTTCGTCGAAATAGCGCCGGTTGGGTATGCCGGTCAACCCGTCGACCGCCGCCTGGCGCTGCAACTTGAGATTGCTCTCCGCCAGCTTGCGCTGACTCACCCGCAGCGCACGAAATGCCTCGTCGCGTTGCTGCATGTTGCTGTACCACTGGGAGTGGTAACGCAGTCGCGCCAGCAATTCGATCCGATCCGGCCATTTGATCAGATAGTCATTGGCCCCGACGGCAAAGGCTTCCGCCTTCATCGCCGCGTCCTCCTGGGAGGACAGCACCACAACCGGGACAATCCGGGTGGCGGCGTGTTCGCGCAACGCGCGCAGTACGGTCAGCCCATCAATATCCGGCATCACCAGATCGAGCAGAATCACTGACGGCTTGATTTCCCCCGCGATTTTCAGGGCACTGCCGGGTTCGCCGCAGTAGTGGAAATCCATATCCGATTCCACCGTCAGGATGCGTCGCAGCGCCTCGGCCACCATCGGCTGGTCATCGACCAGCATCACCAGGTAGGGCGGGTAACTGGCCAATTCGGGCTCATTGGTGAGCGGTTCATTCGTCTCGTCCATTACCTGTCCTCGTCACTTCATGGAAATCATCGACTGAGTTGCCGCCATTCTGACCAGCTCGCGGCCAATCGCGGCTGGGTTCATCTGGGTTATTGCCGCGCCGAACTGCGCGGCGGTGCCCGGCATGCCATAGACGGCCGCGCTTTGCCGGTCCTGCGCAAACGTGAAGTGGCCCAGTCGGCGCAATGCCAGCAGACCCCGCGCACCATCCTGGCCCATGCCGGTAAGCAGAACACCAATGATCGACCCCGGCCAGTAGAGCGCCACACTCGCAAAGAGCTCGTCCACTGACGGCCGGTAGGGCTGGTCGAGCGGTTCCGCCGCGTACACCAGCTCGCCATTCTCACGCATCACCAGGTGCTGATTGGTGCCTGCCAGCATCACGCGACCGGCTTGCGGTCGATCTCCCGGCTGCGCAACGACCACCGCCAGGCGGCTGACCGATGACAGCCAGTCGGCCATGCCGCCGGCAAATTTCTCGTCCAGATGTTGGGCGATCACGATGGGAACAGGATAGGTCTCGGGCAATTCCGCCAGCAGGACGCGCAGCGCGGCCGGCCCTCCCGCGGAAGCACCGATGACCACCAGCGGGGCGCGCGCAAGCGTCTGCGCGGGTGGCGCGGGCAACACCTGTCTGGGGCGCAGCGAGTGGCCCGTCAGTCTGGCGATGAGCTGGATCTTGGCAACCAGGCCCTGTTGATCTGACGGATCCAGGCTCGTCGGGCAGTTCACCACATCCAGCGCGCCGGCGGACAGCGCCTCGAAAACCAGCGGGTCATGCCCGGCCACCTCCGCCATCACCACGAGAATGGGACAGGGGCAGGTCGCCATGATGGCCCGGGTGGCCTCGGCGCCATTTTTTTTTCCGGGCATCAGCAGATCCATCAGGATCAGGTCGGGGGTGTCCTGCGCGCACCGGCGGATCGCCTCCTCGCCATCGTGCGCTTCCCAGCTGATCTGCCAGCCGGGCTGGCTGCATACGGCGTGGCGCAGCAAGCGCCTGACGGCATCCAGATCATTGACGATGGCGATACGCATGGCAGGCTTCCGGCCGGAGGGGATCAGTGGCAACCGCATGCCATCACGGACCACCACGGCATCGGCCTGCGCGCGCCCGTGGACGACCGCGCAGCGAGACGTGGGTCACCCGCGCCATGTCAGGGCTCGCCGATCAGGGAGGCGACGGTGTGCACGAACGTGTCATCCTGGAAACTGCCCTTGGTCAGATAGCGATCCGCACCGGCTTCCAGTCCGGCGAGCAGGTCCTCTTCGCGATCCTTGTAGGACACGATGATGACCGGCAGGCGCTGCAACCTGGCGTCGGCGCGGATCAATTTCACCAGCGCGATGCCATCCATCCGCGGCATATCCACGTCCGTCACCACCAGCTCGTAGTCGCCCGTGCGAAGCGCATTCCAGCCTTCCACGCCGTCGACGGCGACGTCCACGGCATAGCCCTGCAAGCTCAGCAGGCTGCGTTCCACTTCACGCACCGTAATCGAATCGTCCACCACCAGGACACGCTTGCGCCGGACTTCCTGCCCGCTTTGCGCAGCTTCGCCGAGCCGCTGCAAGCCACGTCCGCTGGTCAGCTGTTCAATCGCATGCAGGATATCGTCGACATCCAGGATCAGCACCGGGGAACCATCGTCCAGCAGCGACGCCGAAGCGACACCCTCGACACTGCCCAACCTGGCATCCAGCGGTCGTTCGACCAATGACCGCTCGCCCACCAGGCGGTCGACGACCAGGCCATACCGCTCCTGCCCCTGGGCCAGCACCACCACGGCAAGGTCGTCCGTGGCCGAGGCCTCACCCGGCAGCTGCAGCACCTCGGCAGCACTGACCAGCCCGATCTGGTGGCCATCGAGCATCAGGTACTGGCGGCTTTCCAGTGAGAGAACGCGGCGACGCTCGGCTTGCACGGCGCGCGCAATCCGCCCCACGGGCAGCGCGAACAGTTCGCCGGCGATCGAGACGATCAGGCAGCGCAGCACGATCAGGGTCACCGGCAGGGTGATTTCGATACGTACGCCGACACCGGCCTGGGTTGCCAGGCGGATGGTACCGCGCACCTCGCGCAAGGTATGGCGCACCAGATCCAGCCCGACGCCACGACCGGAAATGTCGGAAAGCTGCCGGCTGAGGGTGAAATTGGGCAGAAACAGGAACTCGATCAGCTCCTGTTCCTGCAGCGCGCCGGCCACTGCTTCACCCACCAGCTTCCTGTCCAGCACGACCTGGCGAACCTGTTCCAGATCGATGCCGCGACCATCGTCCTCCAGCACGATCGACAACAGTCCGCCGCGGTGCCGGGCCGACAGCCGGATCGTGCCAGTTGCCGGCTTGCCGGCCGCCACGCGGTCCGCGGGGCTTTCGATACCGTGATCAACCGCATTCTGGATCAGGTGGGTAAGCGGCGCGTTGAGGCGTTCCAGAATATCCCGATCGACACCGACTTCACTGCCGCTGACCTCAAGCACCAGCTCCTTTCCCAGCGTCTTGCCCAGCTCCCGCACGAGCCGCCGGAAACCCTGCAACCCGTCGCCGAATGGCTGCATCCGATGCGCGATGACCTCGCGTTGAAGCTGACGGGTGATATTCGCGATATGCGCATCGTGACTCTCCAGGGCACCGGCGCCCCGGATCAGAAATTCGTCCGCCTGCCCGATCTTGCCGGTGGTCGCGTCCAGCGCGGCCAGCCAGCGCCCGGCGAACGGCTGATCGTGGAGTTGCTGACGCAGCCCGTCCAGCGCGCTGGTGGCCTCGCGCAGCTGCCGCCGCGCCTGCAGCGCCTCACCGCGGATCGCCGCCGCCGCGCGATCCTTGACACTCAATTCGCCGACCAGCGCCATCAGCCGATTCATGCTGTCGACACTGACCCGCACCGTGCGGACCGCCCCGGATGGCGCGCCAGCGGCAGACTCTGCTGCATCGCCGGCGCGTCGTGCCGGGACCGGATACGGAGCCCCGGACGGGACGGCGGCGGCGCTGGAAGCCACGGGCTCCGGGGCCGAATCCGGCCTCAGCACAACCTCGCGCATGCGCGCGGCACGTTCCACCAGTTCCGCCGGCAGCTCGTCCTGGGTGGCGCCGATCCGCGCCAGCTCAATCAGCAGGTCGACCGCCCCGAGCAAGGCATTCACGCGTTCCCGATGCAGCAGGACCTGCCCGCCGCGGGCCGCCACGAACAGATCCTCCATCACGTGGGCCAGCTCCACCATCGCCGGCAACTCGGCGATGCGCGCGCCACCCTTGACCGAGTGGGCGGCGCGCATCATCGCTTCCAGCTGGCGATCGTCCACGACGCCCTGCTCCAGCTTCAGCAGTGTGTCGATCAGCACACGGGATTGCGTATCCACCTCCAGGCGCAGCAGTTCGCGCATCGACATGGCCGCAAGATCGGGTCCGCGCGCGGTCATTTCAGTGCCTGCCCGACGGCGTAGGCAAGCAGCCCGAAATCCAGCATGCCGACACGCCGGCCCGCTACTTCCAGGGTGCCACGCACATAGCGCCGCACGGCCTTTTCGAGTGTGCTGGGCACCGGCTCGAGGCGAATTTCCTCGTAGCGGTGGGTGCCTGACACTTCGGCGACTTCAAACGCGAACGAGCCGGATTCGCCGAGCACCCACAGCAGGCGGGCAATCGGCTGGGCGCGCCGGAGTTCCGACGGCTGGCCCGGCGCCGGCTCATCGGCAATGCCCAGCAGGGTGGTCAACGACACTACCAGCGCGAGTTCGCTGGCCAGGTTGGCCATGCCGCGCAGCACCGGGTTGCTTCGGTGCGGGATCCGCCGGACCGGCACCGGCGCACCAACGCTCTTGATCGCCAGTGTGGGAATCGCCAACCACTCCTCGCCGAGGCGAAACACGGTGCAGGAGGTGCCTTTGCGCAACTGCGGCAAAGTCGGTTGCGCATAGCTCGCGTCCCATTGCTGACGGGCCTGTGGCGACAGCGGCCGATCCAGCAGAGCGCGCCCGGCAACGCGGTAGACCTCGCAGTGGTGACAATGCACCGCATCGATCAGCCGCGAACAGCTGGAGCCAGTCCTTGACCAGACACCGACCCGGTTCCAGCAATCATCAATGTGCAGCTCATCCGTCATGGCGTTCACGCTGTCTCCTGTCGTCCTGCGGCATCCGCTCACCGGCGACGCGGCGCTCCACACCGCTGCGCTGATCCAGCAGGCTCAGCTGCAAGCTTGCATCGGCAAGCGCCGGGTCCAGATACAGCGCCTTGCGGAAGCACGCGCGCGCGGCGACCGGATTGCCTTGGGCATTGCCTACCAGTCCCTGCAGGCAGTACAGCTCGGCGCTGTGCATGCCGGCACGGACGAGTTCCGCACAGCACGCCGCAGCTTCTTCCAGCTGGCCGGCATCGGCCAGGGCGCGGATCTGGCCGAGGTCGCCACCACCGCGGTCATCGATGACGAGACCGGTCGCATTCGCAGCATCCGCAACCCTGGACAGCGCGACCGGCGTGGCAAACGGCATCGGCCCGATTGCCGGCAAGCTGCCCGCAGCCCTGGTGGCACCGCCCGCCCGCGGTTGACGGCGGGCGGGCGGCGGCGATGCCGGCAGGGCCGCCACCCGCCCAACGCGCAGGGCACCGTTGGCGCTGCGCACAAAACCCTCGTGCAGGACAATGGACGTTTCCGAATGCCCCACCAGCAGGATGCCGTCCGCTGCCAGCATGCCTTTCAATCCCGCCACGACACGCTGACGCGCCTCGGCATCGAGATAGATCAGCAAATTGCGACAGAACACCACGTCGTAGGTCAGCGCATTGAACGGACTGGGCAACGCCAGTGCGCTGCCCTGATAAAAACTCACCTGGTCGCGAACCGCCTGGTCGACCTGATGCGCGTCGGCTGCCGTCTGGAAATAGCGGGCGCGCAAGCGCTGATCTGCACCGCGAAAACTGTACTCGCCGTACAGACCCTGCTGCGCCCGGATCAGCGCGCGATAGCTGATGTCTAGGGCATGCACCCTGAACCTGGCGGGTGGCAGCCCCATGTCCAGCAGGTTCATCGCGATGCTGTAGGCCTCCTCGCCGGTGGCGCAGGGCAAACAGGCGAAGTGGAACAGACGTGGCTTCCCGGCCGACTGCAGGACGTGCTGCACATGCTGGCGCAGACACTCGAAGGCGCTGTCTTCACGAAAGAACCAGGTTTCCGGAACCGCAACCTCCTCGATCAGTTCCTGCAGTTCTTCCTGTGATGCACCCAGGCGTGTCGCGTAATCTGCCGCATCGGTGCAACCGACGGCAGCCATGCGACGGCGCATGGCGTGCGCGACCGTGCTCTCGCCGACCGAGGCGGGATTGAGGCCCATCTCCCGACGCAACAAGGCAAGTACCGGCGCCAGACTCATGGCAGCGTCGCGGCCTCGGGGTAGAGCAGCCCGGCGACCGCTTCCGGCAGCAGTCGTGAAACGTCGATCAACTGCACCAGCCCGCTGGCCGCCACGGCGAGGCCCGCCAGGTAAGGGGTGGCATCGATGCGCAGCGGCGGCGGCGTCAGGCTTTTCGGATCGATGCGCAATTCGCTCAGCGCCCGTTCGACCATCAGCGCCAGCAGCCCGATCTCGCGTCCGGCCTGCTGCCAGCGCAGCACCAGCAGGCGCGTGCTGACGCGCTCCGCACAGGGTTGGCCCAGCGCCAGCTGACACAGATCGAGCACCGGCACGACCTGGCCGCGATAGTTGATCACTCCGGCAACGCCGGCCGGCGCGTGGGCCAGCGCGCGCACCGGCAGCAAAGGCAGCACCTCGACCAGCGCGCGCAACGGCAAGGCAAAGTGCCCTTCACCGAGCTGAAAGGCGATGCAGCGCATGTCAGGCCGAGACCTTGAACCTCGCCACCGCATCCTGCATGCGATGCGATGCCTCGTTGAGCTGATCCACCACCTGTGCCGATTCGCGCATTGCCTCCGCCGTACCTTGCACCGTCTGGCTGAATTGCTCCAGCGCGAGGTTGATCTGCTCGGAACTCTTCGATTGCTCCTGCATCGCCTCATACACGGACTCGAAATGCGGGGTCAGCGTTTGCACGCTTTTCACGATCCGGGACAGACGCTCGCCCACCTGCCCGACCCGGGCGACGCCCTGGCGCACTTCCTCGGAAAACTTCTCCATGCCCATCACGCCGGAGGACACCGCCGACTGCATCTCCTTCACCATCTGCTCGATGTCCCAGGTGGCGACCGCCGTCTGGTCGGCCAGGCGCCGGATTTCGGTCGCCACGACGCCGAAGCCGAGGCCGTGTTCGCCGGCCTTCTCCGCCTCGATCGCAGCGTTCAACGAAAGCAGGTTGGTCTGATCGGCGACCTTGTTGATGGTCTTCACCACGGTATTGATGTTGCCGGCCTTCTCGCTCAGCACGGCGAGGCGTGAAGCAATGCCTTGGGTGGATTCCATCATCTGGTTCATGGTCGTTTCCATGCGACCCAGATCCTCGCGTCCGCCTTCGGCCAGCGCCGAGGTCGCATCGGCCACATGCGCCACCTCGTCCATGTTCTTCACCAGTACCCGCGAGGTGCTGGCGATCTCCCTGGTCGAAGCCACGATCTCCGTGGTGGTGGCGGCCTGTTCGGTCGCTGTCGCCTGCTGTTCGCGCACCGAGGCGGCGATTTCGGTGGCGGAGCTGGCCACCTGGATGCCGCTGCGCTGCACGCGGGAGACCAGCTCCTGCAGACTGTCCGCCATCTGGTTGAAGGCGCGCGCCAACCGGCCCAGTTCGTTGTCCGCCACCACCGTCACGCGCACGCTCAGATCGCCCGCAGCCAGCTGCCCGGTCTTCTGCACCAGCTGTTCGAGCGGCACGTTCAGTGCCCGCAGGATCCAGCGGCCGAGCGCCAGCGCAAGCAGCGCCCCCGCCAGCACCGTCAGCACGAAAATCCATCGCGCCACACTGAACTCGCGGGCCTGCTGCTGATCGGCGCTCCTGGCCTGCTGTTCGTGATAGTCGATCGCCGCAGCCATCTTCTGCGTGATCGGGGCCAGCGCCGGCTGCAGCACATCCAGCCGGAACTGGTCGAGCGCGGCGCGATTGTGGGTGCGCAACAATTCCTTCAGCTGGTCCACCGCCAGGTCGGCGTTCCGGAGGATCGGATTCATGTCGCCGACCAGCTGGAGTTCGTGCTCATCCAGCAGGGTTCGGGTGTAGGCATCCCAGGCCGACCTGGCCAGCATCTCGGCCTGCGTCACCCGGGTCAACGCCGGCTCCCAATCCACCTTGCCGGCCTGCACCAGGTAGGCGGCGTTGGGGATCTCGATACCGTAGCTGGTTTCAACCAGATTCAACTGTCGCATCGGAACGATTCGGTCCGCGTAGGTCAGCCGCATGGCTACGGAGGTGTCTGCCATCACCTTCAGGCCCACCGCACCGACCACCAGCAGCGTCACTCCCAGCGACAAGGCAAACAGACTGAGTTGCTGCCTGATGGAAATCTTCGACATGTGTCGTCCCTTGAGAATAACGTTGATCGTCGCTGCAGATGAACCAGCAAAGTGCGCGCAGGCCTGCCGGCGGACCCACCCGTTGAATGACGCCGCCGCATGGACGGCCAGGAACCCGCAGGCTCCTGCTCCGGATAGTAAGCGTGGCGCGGGGGATTTCAAATGACTATCGGAGACTCTGTGCAGCTGATGACCGGTGCAAGCGGCGCATCATGGTGCGCTTGCGCGCATTTCCAGAAACGCCGGCACGTCGGCGACAGCGAGTGGGCGCGCGAACAGATAACCCTGCGCCAGCGAACAACCCGCTTCACGCAGGAAGCTGGCCTGGGCTTCGGTCTCCACGCCCTCGGCCACCACGCTGATGTCCAGTTCTGCGGCCATCGCCAGGATCGATCTCGCCATCGCCGCGTCACCGCGACTCTCGGGCAGGCCACTGATGAAGCTGCGGTCGATCTTCAGCGTATCCACCGAAAAACGACGCAGATAGCCGAGGCTTGAATAGCCGGTGCCGAAATCGTCGATCACCAGGCGAACGCCCAGCCCCTTGAGCCCGCCCAGCGCGTCAGCGGCGTCTTCCTTCAGCAGCAGACGCTCGACGATCTCCAGATCCAGATCGCCCGCCGGCAGCGCGGTCTGCGCCAGCACTTCGCGCACCAGCGCGACGAACTCGCCGCCCTCCAGCTGACCGGTAGCGACGTTGACGGACAATCTCAGGCTGTGCCCATGCTCACGCCGCCAGCGCATGGTCTGCGCACACGCCTGGCGCAGCACCCAGGCGCCGATCGGCAGGATCAGGCCGCTGCGCTCGGCCAGTGGAATGAACTCGTCCGGACTGATTTCGCCCAACTGAGGATGGCGCCAGCGCAGCAGCGCCTCGACCGCGGTGACGCGTCCGCTGGCCAGGCTGATTTCCGGCTGATAGACCAGATAGAACTCGTGGCTCTCCAACGCGCGATGCAAGTCGTTGTGCAGGGTCTGCAGACGCGTCGCACTGAGTTCGACCTGGGGCGTGGCGAACTGATGCCGGTTCTTGCCCGCCGCCTTGGCAGACTTCTGCGCCTGCCCGGCTGCCGCCAGCAGGTCGGCCGGCGTGACTCCATCCTGCGGAAACAGCGCGATGCCGATGCTCGCGCCGATGTGCTGTTCCTGCAGACTGGGCAGTAACGGCAGCGAAAACGCGTCGATCAGGCGCTGCGCACAGACTGCCGATTCCTCGGCAGCCTGCAGGCCCGGCATCAACACCGCAAATTCATCGCCCTGCAGACGCACCACCACATCGGAACTGCGCGCCGTGGTCAGCAGGCGGCTGGCGGCCTCGATCAGCGCGCGGTCGCCCTCGGCCTCGCCCAGCCGCGCATTGACGCTGCGGAACTCGTCGAGGTTGATGCGCAACAACGCCACATGCGAGCCGTCGCGCCGAGCCTGGGCAAGACTGTAGCGAATCCACTCGATCAGGAACGCGCCGGTCGGCAGGCCGGTCAGTGCGTCGAGACCGAGATGTTCGCGCAGACGGCCCTTCAGCCGGCGCTTTTCGCGCAGTTCGCGCACGACCAGCGCGTACACAACGCCCTGCACGATCGCCAGCAGCAGGCTCAGCGCCAACAGGCTGGTCCACGCGCGCGTCATGCGCTGACCCTGGCTCAGCTTGATCGCGCTGATCTGTGCCTGCAGCCCCGACTGGATGCTGTCCAGATCGGCGCGGATGCGATCCATCACGACTTTGCCGTTGCCGCTGAGTACTTCCGGCAGCGCCGCGTTCAAGCCGCCCTGGCTGCGCCGCGCCACGGTGGCCTCCAGCTCGGCCAGCTTGAGGCGCGTGAGGCGGTCGACATCGGCCAGCTCAGCGGCATAGCGCGGCTCGCTGCGCAAGGCCGCGTGCATCTCCTGGTCGATCCCGCGCAAGTGCAACCGGGCTTCATAGTAGGGCTGCAGGTACGATGGCAGGCCGGTCAGAAGGTACCCGCGCTGGCCGGTTTCGGCGTCCTGCAGCGCCGACAGCAGCTGCTCGGTTGTCAGCTGCGCATGATGCAGCTGCATGCGCCGCGATTCGCTCGCCAGCAGACCATGCACCTCATACAGCGCGAGCAGGCCCGAGAGAATCAGCAGCAACAGGCCCAGCACAAAGACATACAGCACCTTGTTTTCAATGGTCACGCGGATTCGGTGGGGCATACCCGTCACCTCGTTTTGTAATCTACCCATACGCTGCCTGGAGCAGCTTCGCCAGTGCAGGGCGGGCGCGCGATGCGGTGCACATCAGCACGCGCCACGGGTCGAAGCCGCAGCGACCGGAGCGGACTGGCGCCAGGCCATGACGCAGGAACATGCGTGCGACCTGAGCGGAACGAAATCCGGCGGTCGAAGCTCACCCTGTTTGCATCAAGCGGCCGCGCTGAAACGGCATCGGCCCCACCGGGCCTTGCGGCTGCTTGATTTGCGTCATGGCAATCACGGCGCCCAAGGCCGAGGATGCAATCATCCTCATCTGGCGAAACGCGCGATGCATAGCCCCCGAAAACTCTGGCCGCAATCGGCACAGCTGTTCGTCCGGGTGCCAGGGCGTGGCAGCGCCGGCATCGATGCCTCACCCGGCACGCCGCACGAGTCCGCGACATGAGCGCGGCCGTACCCATGCCGACGCCGGAACCGCGCGACTACACGCTGGACGCCTGCTTCCTCGGCCCCTACGGCGAGAATGACGCGCTGCTGGAAAAGCTGATGGTGGAGTTTCTGCGCGACCACGTGTACTGGCGGCGCAACTTTCATCCGGAGGATCCGCCGGCCATCGCCACCGCCGCCGCGCACCACCCCGACTACCTCGCGTTCGAGGCACGCATGCGCCGCGAACTGCACCAGCTGTCCGCCGCGCTGAAGAAATCGGTGCCGTTCCACAGCCCCCGCT
>JAJXTX010000053.1:9138-12263 GCA_021783385.1 Pseudomonadota bacterium | reverse complement strand
GCGCTGCCGATCGCCAGCGCCGCGCTGGCCGGCATCGTGGCGCTGATCGTGGCGTTCCCGGCGGTGCATGGCATCACCCTGGCGTTCGGCTTCACCCTGCTCGGGGTGGCGCAGGAATATCCGATCCGCGTGCTCAGCCACCGGCGCGCCGGCGAGGATGCGGTGCAAAGCGTGCGCGCGCTGTGGCCGCTGCTGCTGACCGCGATCGCCTCGGCCTGCATCGCGTATCTGGCCTTCTATGCGTCCGGCGTGAACGGGCTGCAGCAGCTGGCGGTATTCACCATCGTCGGCCTGCTGGTGGCCGGCTTCAGCACGCGCTATCTGCTGCCGCACCTGCTGCCGCGGCAGGTGCGCGACGTGGCCGGGATGCGCTGGCTGCAGCGCACGCGCGACTGGGTGGACCATCTGCCGCGGCCGCGCTGGATTCCGCTGCTGGTGGCCGCGGCGATCGTGGCGATGCTGGCGCTGGCGCCCGGCCCGTTCTGGCAGAACAACCTGGCCGCGCTGACGCCGCTGCCGCAGACCATGCTGGTGCGCGACGCGCGCCTGCGCGAGGCGCTGGGCGCCCCGGATGTGCGCTATCTGCTGGTGCTGCAGGCCAAGACCGAGCAAGGCGTGCTGGCGCTGTCGGAAAAGCTGCAGCCGCAGGTCGACGCGTTGATTGCCCGGCACGCGGTCGATGCGCTGGAGCTGCCGTCACGCTATCTGCCCAGCGTGGCCACGCAGCGCGCGCGTCAGCGCAAGCTGCCCGATCGCGCCACCCTGCAGCGCGCGCTGACACAGGCGCTGCAGGGGCTGCCGTTCCGGCCCGGCCTGTTCCAGCCGTTTCTCGACGACGTGCAGACCGCGCGCACGCTGCCGCCGCTGACCCCCGCGCGCTATGCGCAGACGCCGCTGGGCCAGCGGCTGGCGGCGATGCTGCTGCAGCGCGACGGCCACTGGCTCGGCCTGGGCACGGTCAGCGGCGTGCATGATGTGGCCGCGCTGCAGGCGCTGGGCAACGGCAGTGCCGGCAACGTGCGGCTGCTCGATCTGAAGGCCGCCTCCGAATCGCTGGTGGCCGCCTATCGCACGCGCATCCTGCAGGCGCTCGGTGTCGCCGCGCTGCTGCTGGTGCTGACCATCACGTTCGCGCTGCGCAGCCTGCGCCGCGCCTGGCATGTGCTGGCGCCGATGACCCTGGCCACCTTCCTGGTGCTGGCGGTGGAGCGCATGATGGGTATCGAGATCTCGCTGTTCCACCTGGTCGCGCTGATCCTCGCTGGCGGGCTCGGGCTGCACTACGCGCTGTTCTTCGAGCGCGACACCGGCGATCCGGCCGAACAGCGGCGCACCCTGCACGCCACCCTCGTGTGCGTGCTGTCGGCGCTGCTGGTGTTCGGCATGCTGGCCTGGGCGACGATTCCGGTGCTGCGCGCGATCGGGCTCACGGTGAGCCTCGGCGTGGCATTCCACTTCTGCCTGTCGATCCTGATGGCGCCGCACCCGCATGCTTCCGAAGACTGACTGGGCGCCGCTGATTCCGCACGCGGGCACGATGTGCCTGCTGGATGCCGTGATCGCCTGGGATCAGCACACGATCCACGCGATCAGCGCCGGCCACGCCCGCACGGACCATCCGCTGCGCGGCGCACTCGGCCTGCACGCGGTGCATCTGGCCGAATACGGCGCGCAGGCGATGGCGGTGCACGGCGCACTGCTGGCGCGTGCCGGCGGCGTCACTGCGGTGCGGCCGGGCCGGCTGGTCAGCCTGCGCGACGTGCAGCTCGGCATCGAGTACGTCGATCAGCTGGTTGGCCATCTGGACGTCCATGCCGAATGCCTGTACGCCGACGGTGGCGGTGCGCAGTATGGCTTTCGCGTCGAACACCGCGGCGTGCTGCTGGCCAGCGGGCGGGCGGCGGTGATCCATCCCGACGTCACGGCATCCGATACATTCCCCGCCAATCCCGAGCGCAGGTGACGGCCATGTCTGCAATTCCACCCTTGCGTCGCGCGCTGGTCACCGGCGGCAGCGGCGAGATCGGCAGCGCGATCTGCCAGGCGCTGGCCGCCGCCGGCTGGCACGTCATCGTGCACGCGCATCAGGGCCTGCATCGCGCCGAAGCCGTGGCGGCCGCCATCGTGGCCGGTGGCGGCAGTGCGCAGCCGATCGCGTTCGACGTCACCGACGCCGGCGTGACGCACGCCGCGCTGGACGCGCTGCTCGCCGAGGGCACCATCCACGCGCTGATCAACAATGCCGGCATCCACGACGACGCGCCGATGGCCGGCATGACCGCCGAGCAGTGGCATCGGGTGATCGACGTCTCGCTGCACGGGTTTTTCCACGTCACCCAGCCGCTGCTGCTGCCGATGGCGCGCGCGCGCTTCGGCCGCATCGTGTCGCTGAGCTCGGCGGCGGCGCAGCTGGGCAATCGCGGCCAGACCAACTACGCGGCGGCCAAGGCCGCGCTGCACGGCGCCACCAAATCGCTGGCGCGCGAGATGGCTTCGCGCGGGGTCACCGTCAACGTGGTGGCGCCGGGGGTGATCGAGGGCCGCATGATCGGGGCGGATTTCCCGCCCGAGCGCCTGCGCGAACTGGTGCCCGCGCAGCGCGCCGGCCGGCCAGAAGAAGTCGCCGCGCTGGTGGCGTTCCTGTGCTCGGACCTGGCCGGCTACATCAATGGCCAGGTGATCGGGGTCAATGGCGGCATGGGCTGAGCGCCACGCCTGCCGCGATCAGGCCGCCGCGAACAGCACCGGTCGCTGCCGCGCGCGGGCCAGGTCATGCATCTCGCCGCGCAGCGCGCCGCCGCCGTCGGCCACCGCGCGCTCGACGATGGTGGCGGCGAGCCCTTCCAGCAGCGCCACGTTCTCGCGCAGGCGCGCGCGCAGCGCCGCGTCGTCGAGCACGTCGTGCAGGGTGGCGTTCATGCGGGCGAACCACGGCAGCTCGCGCTGATCCAGCATCGCGCGCGGATTGCGCCCGTGCGACAGCGCGTGCCAGCGCAGGAAGAACTGCTGCATGCGCTGGTTCAGCGCCTGCGCCAGTTCAAGTTCCGGCGCCAGGTCGGCGAACAGCGCGGCGTCGTCCAGCCGCTGCTGGAACATCAGCTGGCACAGCACGCCCCAGTAGTAGG
>JAJXTX010000053.1:0-9038 GCA_021783385.1 Pseudomonadota bacterium | reverse complement strand
CGCCAGCGCTCCGGCGGAGTGCAGCGGCCCTGCCAGTCGGAGTCGTCGCACCAGCCGTCGATGGCGATGCGGTCGTCGAGGCGGAACCATACCGCGTTGGCGTGGTGGCCGTTGTCGCGGGTGAGGTCGAGCCGGCGGCGCAGCATGCCGGCGCGGCCGGAGGCATCCAGCAGCCAGCGCGCCCCCAGCGTGTGTGCGTGGCCGTCGGCGTCGCGGCACTGCACGCTGTGCGCGGCGCCGTGCCCGCCCAGCGTGAAGCCGCTCACGCGCACGCCATCGCGGAAGTCGATGCCGCGCCGGCGCGCCTCCGCGCCGAGGAAGTTCTCGAAGATGCCGCGATCGAGCTGGTAGCTCGGCGTGGGCAGCACCTGGCTCACGCCCAGCTCGGTCACCGCAGCCAGATCGCTGCAGCCGTCGGAGAAGAAGAAGCGGAAGCCGAACTTGCGGATGTGTTCGCTTTCCAGGTGTTCGCGCAGGCCCAGCGTGTCGGCCAGATAGTGCGCGGCGATCTCCACCGTCGACTCGCCCACCTTGTGCGCCGCCGGTGGCAGCGGGTGCGCGCGCCGTTCCAGCACCACGATGTCCAGCTGCGGAAACTCGCCGCGCAGTTGCAGCGCCAGGCACAGTCCGGCCAGCCCGCCACCGAGGATCACCGCATCGTGCGTCGTGTCGCTCATGGGGACTCCGCGCCGCCGCTCAGGCACCGATTGTGCACCGATCCAGCATCGCGCGCCGCAGGTGACGGCGGGGTCGGCGCCGGGTGAAGCCGGTGGCCGGGAAGCTCAGCGTGCCGGCACGTCGTCGACGATCACCGGTGCGCCGCGCGAACGGCGGTGGCTGGCCAGGATGTCGCCGTAGTGGAACACCCGGCCGATGGTGTACAGGGCGATCCGGGTGACGTCGCCGACCGGGTGGAAATGACTCAGCCGGAACTCGCCGTGATAGCGCGAGGCGATCGGCACCGAGACCACGCGAAGGTGCTTCTCGCGTGAGGCGGCAATCAGGATGGCCGCCTCGAACACGAAATTTTCCGCCGGCAGCTCGACCAGCTCCAGCGCGGCGCGTGGATACCAGCGCTGGCCGCTCTGGGTATCGGCCACCGGCTGCCCGCAGGCCCATGAGATGCCCCAGTCGGCCACGGCGTTGGCGCGCCGGCGCGCTGGCGGCTGCTGCGCACGCTCGCGCAGGCGCGCGCCGATCACCACGTGGTCGGGATACCTGGCGGCGGCGGCCACGATGCGCGGGATGTCGCTGGCCAGATGCTGGCCGTCGCCGTCCATCGTCAGCACCGCGTCGTAGCCCTGCCGCCGCGCCTCGCGAAAGCCCAGTCGCAGCGCTTCGCCCTTGCCGCGCCGCTCGCCGTGGCGCAGCAGGGTCACCGGCAGCGCGGCGGCGATCGCCGGCGTGCGGTCGTCCGAGCCGTCGTCGACCACGATGACGGGCGCGCCCAGCGCCAGCACCGAGGCCAGCACCCCGCCGATCGCCGCCTCCTCGTTGAGGCAGGGAATCAGCACGCACCAGCGCGGCACGGCGGCGTTCATGCGGTGGCCTGCACGTCGAGCTGCAGGGCCAGCGCGGCCGCCGCCGGCAGCTCGCAGCGGCCGTGGCCGCGGGCCAGCAGCTGCAGCAGCACCAGCGCGCTGGCTGAGGCATTCGCATTGCGCCATGCGTCCAGCGGAGCGGGCAGCGCGGCGGCGGCGCCGTGGCCGCGCAGCGTGCTCAGGCTCAGCCGCGCCAGGCTGGCGGGGCCGGCTTGCGGCGCCAGCACCAGCGCGCAGCCGAACGACTGGCCGCAGCCAGTGACTTCGGCCAGCGGTCCGCTGCCGCCGCTGTCGCTGCACACCAGCAGCACCGGGTGCTGCGCGGCCAGCACCTGGCTGACCGCTTCCAGCAGCCCGGCGCCGAAGCTGGCGCGCTGCGCCGCCACCGCGGTGGACGGCGCATGGCAGCCGGTGGCGATCGTCCAGTAGCCGGCCGGCGCGTTGTGCACCGAGTTGTGGAAGCGGATCGGCGACAGCTCGGTGGGCGCCTGCGCCAGCGTGGCGCACATGTAGTCGGTGATCGCCTGGTCACCGTGCGAGGAGGCAAACACGCAGGCCAGCGTGGCGGCATCGCGGCCGCTCATCGCCACCGCCTGGCCGGCCACCTCGACCGCCAGCAGCACGCTCTCCGGCGCGCGCCGGCGCTCGTTCGGCGGCAGCGTGGCGGCAGTCGGTCGTGCCGGCGGTGGTGCCGGCATGGCGCCGTCGAGCAGCGCCCGCAGCGCGGCGAAGTCGGCCAGCTGCGGCGACCACAGGCCGATGCCCTCGACGCAGACCTGCAGTGGCGTCATGCGGCGAACCCGGCGCGGGCAAACGCGAGGCAGGCGTTGTTGCCGCCGAAGCCGAACGAGTTGCTCAGCGCCACCTCGACGCGCTGCTGTTCGTTGGCCCAGGCGAACTGCGGGCCGCAGCCGGGGTCCGGGGTATCGCCGCCGAGGTTGCCCGGAATGAAGTCGTGCTCGATCGCCTGCAGCGCGATGGCCGCCTCGATGATGCCGGCCGCACCCAGCGTGTGGCCGCTGTAGCCCTTGGTCGAGCTGGCCCGCGTGCGGGCGGGAAAGATCCGCGCAAGCAGCGCTGCTTCCACCTCGTCATTCTTCAGGCTGGCGGTGCCGTGCAGGTTGATGTAATCGACCTGGGCCGGATCGAGGCCGGCGCGCGTCAGCGCGTCGCGCAGCGCCAGTTCGGCGCCCAGGCCTTGTGGATGGGGGGTGGACATGTGGTGCGCGTCGCTGGCTTCGCCGTAGCCGAGCAGGCGCGGCGCTGCGGGCGCGCTCTCGATGCGCTCGAGCAGCGCGAAGCCGGCGGCCTCGCCGATCGAGATGCCGTCGCGCGCCGCATCGAACGGGCGGCACGGTGCGCGCGAGACCAGCTCCAGCGCGTTGAAGCCGAACAGCACGCTGTCGCACAGCGTGTCGACGCCGCCGACCACCGCCGCATCCACCAGCCCCAGCCGGATCATCCGCTCGGCGTTGGCGAACACCTTGGCGCCGGACGAGCAGGCGGTGGATACGGTCAGGCACGGGCCGCAGAGCGCCAGCGCGTCGGCGACGAACGCGGCCAGCGAATGCGGCGCATGCAGTGCCGGCATCCGCAGGTCGGCCTCGGCGAAGCCGCCGTCGGCGTCGAGCCGCCGATAGGCCGCCTCGGTGGCGCCGATGCTGGCGGTGGAGGTGCCCAGCAGCAGCGCCACGCGGTCGGCGCCGTAGCGTTCGCGTGCCGCGCGCACGCGCTCGAGAAAACCGTCCTGCTGCAGGCCGAGCCAGGCGAGGCGGTTGTTGCGGCATTCCCAGGCCGCGTGGGCCGCTGGCAGCGGCGCGTCCTCCAGCCCCGCCACGCGGCCGATCCAGCACGCCAGCGGCGCACTGCTGAAATCGTTCGGGCGCAGTCCGCTGCGTGCCTGACGCAGCCCGTCGAGCTGGGCCGCCAGGCCGTGACCGATGGCGGAGGTAGCGGTGTACGCGGTGATCGCGAGGGGAGTCATCTGCTGAGGCATCGCGAAATCCTAGCAGCCTGCGGCCCTGCGGCCGTCAACACGCCGTTGTGGCCGCGGCGGTGGCCGGCGCCGGTCAAGCGGGGCCTCACGACCTTGCCCTGCTGCCGCCGTGCCGCACCGTTCCTCTGCCTGCGCGTGTCCCGCTGGCGCCATCTGTGCGATCGCGGGGTGCCGCACGCCGTGCTGCTGGCGCTGCGGTGGCGCGGCGCGGCCGGCCCGCCGGCGGCGGGTCTTGCTAAGCTGCATGGCTGCAACCGACGAGTCAGACGATGAGCCAGCAGACCGACCTTGCCGAAACCTTCCTGCGCGGACTGCAGGACCGCATCTGCGCCGCGATCGAGCGGGTCGACGGCAGCGCGCGCTTCGTCGAGGACGCGTGGCAGCGCCCATCCGGCGGTGGTGGGCGCACGCGCGTGCTGCGCGACGGCGCGGTGTTCGAGCAGGCCGGCGTCAACTTCTCGCACACGCTCGGACAGGCGCTGCCGCCGGCGGCCACTGCGCGCAAGCCGGAGCTGGGCGGCCAGCCGTATGAGGCGGCCAGCGTGTCGCTGGTGCTGCACCCGCGCAACCCGCACGTGCCGACCACCCACGCCAACGTGCGCTATTTCGAGGCGGCCAGCGCCAGCGGTGCGCCGGTGTGGTGGTTTGGCGGCGGCTTCGACCTCACGCCGTTCTATCCGCACGACGAGGACGTGCGCCACTGGCACGCGACGGCGCGCGAGCTGTGCGCGCCGTTCGGCGCGGAGGTCTATCCACGCTGCAAGCGATGGTGCGACGAGTATTTCTACCTGAAGCACCGCGACGAGACGCGCGGTGTCGGCGGGCTGTTCTACGATGATCTGAATGAAGGCGGCTTCGAGCGCTGCTTCGCGCTGACCCGCGCGGTCGGCGAGGGCTTTCTGGATGCCTACCTGCCGATCGTGGAGCGCCGCAAGGACACGCCCTATGGCGAGCGCGAGCGCGAATTCCAGCTGTACCGGCGCGGCCGCTACGTGGAGTTCAACCTGGTCTACGACCGCGGCACGCTGTTCGGCCTGCAGTCCGGCGGACGCACCGAGTCGATCCTGATGAGCCTGCCGCCGCGGGTGCGCTTCGAGTATGCCTACACGCCCGAGCCCGGCTCGGCAGAAGCGCAACTGGCCGCCTATCTGAAACCCCGCGATTGGCTGTAGGAGCGCACCCTGTGCGCGAACGCTCTTGGCGATCGTGCGGAAAAGCCTTCGCGCCCAGGGGGCGCTCCTACCGGCGACGGCCTGCGCTTACGGCTGGGCGCCGCTGAACTTCACCACCGTGGCGCCTTTCACCGGGCCGATCTGCGCGCTGTCGCTGACCTTCAGCAGCACCTCGCGGCGGAACTCCAGCGTACCCTGCACCACCGCGTGCGGACCGATCACGATTACCGGCTTGCGCTCGCTGCCCCAGTGGAACCAGCCGTGGCTGGGTTTCTCGACCAGGATGCCGCCCTCCACGCGCGAGTCGGCGCCGACGGTGATGTCGCCGCCCACCGTGCTGATGCCGCCGCCGACGTGCGCGGCGTTCAGCACGATGGCGCCGTTGACGTTGTCGAGCTTGCCGCCGACATCGGCGCCGGGCGCCAGCCGGATGCTGCCGTTGACCGCGCTTACCGCGCCGCTGACGCGGCCGCCATTGCCCAGCGTGATCGCCCCGTTGACCGTGCCCAGCGCGCTGGCCTGCGCCTTGTCGCCCAGCGTCACCGCGCCGTTGACGGTGCTGGCCTTGTGCACCACCGCGCCGGCGTCGATGTGCACGGCGCCGTTGACGGTGCTGACGTCGCCCGCCTGCTGGCCGGCCGCCACCTGCACCGAGCCGTTGATCTTGTCGATGTCGCCGTCGCGCGCCGCCGCCCGCAGCGGCAGCCCCAGGGCAAGCGTGGCCAGGATCAGAACTGTCGAAAGTCGGCGCATGGCAATCTCCGCAAGTGGTGGGTGCGGACTAGGATGCGCCGCGTCCGCGCAGGGTTTGGCATGACCTGTGGCAGGGGCGGCATTTGACGCTGGCGGGGGTGGCCTTCACCATGCCCGACCAGACTCATCCTGATGGCCACGTCCATGCACAAGCTCGTACTGATCCGCCACGGCCAATCGCAGTGGAACCTCGACAACCGCTTCAGCGGCTGGGCCGACATCGACCTCACGCCACAGGGCGTGGCCGAGGCCACCGAGGCCGGCGCGCTGCTGAAGGCCGCGGGTCACGCGTTCGATGTGGCGCACACCTCGGTGCTCAGGCGCGCCGTGCGCACGCTGTGGGGCGTGCAGGAGGCGCTGGAGCAGATGTGGCTGCCGGTGCTCACCGACTGGCGTCTCAACGAGCGCCACTACGGCGCGCTGACCGGCCTGAACAAGGCCGAGGTGGCCGCCAGGTACGGCGAAGCACAGGTCAAGATCTGGCGCCGCAGCTACGACATCCCGCCGCCGCCACTGTCGCGCGATGCCAACGAGTCGGTGCACGACCCGCGCTACGCCAGCCTCGATCCCGCCGAGATCCCCGACACCGAATGCCTGAAGGACACCGTGGCCCGTGTGCTGCCGTACTGGCACGAGGTGCTGGCGCCGGCGATCCGCTCCGGCCAGCGCGTGCTGGTGGTCGCCCACGGCAATTCGCTGCGTGCGCTGGTGAAATACCTGGACGGCATCTCCGACGAGGCGATCGTCGAGATGAACATCCCCAACGGCGTGCCGCTGGTGTACGAGTTCGACGAACAGCTGAAGCCGCTGCGTCGCGACTACCTCGGCGACGCCGCCGAGATCGCGGCGAAGATGGCCGCGGTGGCGAACCAGGGCAAGGCGCAGTAGGCGCCGCGATCACAGGGGCATGCGCTGGCCGGGGGTGATTCCGGCGCCGACAGCGATGCGTCAGTGCACGATGCTGACGTCGATCTCGATCGGGTAGTCGGTGCTGTCACCCAGCCTGGGCGGCGCCGGCAGCGTCTGCGTGGCCAGCCAGCGGGCGAAGCAGCTGGCGAGCGGGGTGGCCGGTTGCGCGTCGACGCGGCGGGGCGCGCCATCGGGGCGGATGTCGGCGACCACGGTGAACGGCGACTTGTCGGCCGGTGCATGGCGGGCGATGCAGGATTTCAGCGCCGCGGTGACCGGCCCATCGAGCTGGCGCCACAGGGTTTTCTGATAGGCGGGGCCGGTCGGTCCCACTTCGACCAGCTTGCCGTGCGTCACGCGTGCGGCGAAGGTGTCGGCCGGCTGGGCGGACGATGCGCCCAGCAGCAGGGCAAGCGAGAGGATGAGTGACATGCGGGGCTCCGGCGGCGGCTGACTTGCCGCACGGTATCAGCTCGCGCGCACCCGCTCACGCCGCCCGATGCGGCAGCGCCAGGTATTCCTCACTCTGCATCTCGATCAGGCGCGATTCGGTGCGGCCGAATTCGGCGCGCAGGCGCTCGCCGTCGTACAGCTCGGTGATCGGCGCGGCGGCGGACAGCACCAGCTTGACGCGGTGGTCGTAGAACTCGTCTACCAATTGCACGAAGCGCCTGGCCGCGTCGTCGCTGTAGGCGCTGAACTGCGGCACGTTGGAGATGATCACCGTCGGGCCGGCCTGGGCCAGCGCGATGTAGTCGGCGACCGCGCGCGGGCCTTCGCACAGTGCGGCGAAGTCGAACCACAGGATGTGCTCGGCGCGCTTGTGGAAGGCGATCGCGCGGCCGTTGATCGGCAGCGTGCCGTCAAGCTCGATCGTGCCGCTGGCCTGGTGCGCGAAGATGCGCTCCAGCGCCCGGTGCGCCTCGGCGCCCGGTGGCGTGAGATATACCGGCGCCTGGGTCAGCGCGCGCAGCCGCCAGTCGTGGGTGGAGGCCAACTCGCTCACGCGGCAGCGCTGTTCGATCAGCGCGATCGCCGGCAGGAAGCGGGCGCGCTGCAGGCCACCCTGGTACAGGTTCGCCGGGGCGGTGTTGGAGGTGGTGACCAGCGTGACGCCGCGCCGGAACAACGCGTCGAGCAGGCCGGCCAGGATCATCGCGTCGCCGATGTCGTTGACCAGGAACTCGTCCAGGCACAGCACGCGGCAGCGCGTCGCGATGCCGGCGGCCACCTGCAGCAGCGGACTCTGCTGTTCGCCCTGCGCGCGCAGGCTGGCGTGCACGTCGCCCATGAAGCGGTGATAGTGCCGGCGCAGCACGATACCGTGCGGCAGGCTGGAGACGAACAGGTCCATCAGGAAGGTCTTGCCGCGGCCCACGCTGCCCCACAGGTACAGCCCCGCCGGCGGCGCGACGGGCTCGCTGGCGAGCAGCGATTTCAGCCGTCCAAACACGCCGTTGCCGTTGCCGTTGCCGTTGCCGTTGGCGACGGGCGCCGCGCACAGCGCCGCATGCAGGCGGTCGAACTCGGGCAGCAGCGCCCGCTGCGCCGGGTCGGATTCCCAGCGGTGCGCGGCAACGCCTTCCTGGTAGCGCGCACTGGGCGCGAGCGGCGGGGTATCACTCATCGGGCGGGCGGTCTGGGTGGGGCGGCGGGTGGCGGGCGCGGCTTACGGCTGGCGCAGCGGCGGCAGCCAGCCGCGCACGCCGTGCTTGATCGCCCCGCGCAGATCCATCAGCCGGCGGTGGAAGAAGTGGCTGGTGTCCGGCATGCGCACCAGTTCGGGCTGGCGCTCCAGCGTCTCGATCCAGTCGAACACCGCCTGCGGCTCGACCACCTCGTCGGCTTCGCCCTGCACGACCAGCCACGGGCAGGCGGGCGCCACGATCGTCTCGAACGCCCAGCGCCGCACCGGTGGCGCAATGCTTATCAGCGCGTCGGCGTGCAGCCGCACGGCGTTGCGGATGCTGACGTAGCTGCCGAACGAGAAGCCGGCCAGCCACAGCGCATCGTGCGGGCGCACGCGGCGCACCCAGTCGACCACTGCGGCCAGGTCGTCGCCCTCGCCGTTGCCGTCGTCGTACTCGCCGGTCGAGGCGCCGGTGCCGCGAAAATTGAAACGCACGGTATCCAGCCCGGATTCGCGCAGCGCGCGCTCGGCCATCGTCACCACCTTGTTGTGCATGGTGCCGCCCTGCTGCGGATGCGGGTGGCACAGCACCACCACGCCGGCGCGCGCGCCGGCCGGCTCGGCGATGTCGCTGATGGTTTCAAGCTTGCCGGCCGGGCCGCGCAGCATGAAACTGGCGCTCAGGTCGGGAAAGCTGGCGGGGTCGTCGGGGAGCACGGTGGGATTCATGCGCATGATGATAACCGCCGGCCCGGTTTGCCGCCCGCGCCGCAGCTGGGGATCGGCGCAGTGAATCACCTGGCCCACGTGCTGCTGGCCGGCGACGACGATGCGCTGCAGCTGGGCGGCATGCTGGGCGATTTCGTGCACGGCGCCGCCGCCGCGCTGCCGCTGCCGCCGCGCGTGATCACCGGCATCCGCCTGCACCGCGCCATCGACGTGCATACCGACGCCCACCCCGAGGTGCTGGCAGCCAGGGCGTGCCTGCCGCCGCCGTACCGGCGCTACGCCGGCATCCTGCTCGACATGTGGTTCGA
>JAJXTX010000052.1 GCA_021783385.1 Pseudomonadota bacterium | reverse complement strand
GCCCTGGTGCAGTCGCAGCTGCGGCTGCTGTATCAGCCGATCGTCTACATCGACGGCCTGCCCGGTCTGCACGGCGTGGCCGGGATGGAGGCGCTGGTGCGCCTGCAGGACGCCGAGCTGGGGCTGATCGAGCCGGCCAGTTTCATGCACGTGCTGGACGACCCGCAGCTGGCGCGGCCGATCGGCCGCTATGTGCTGGACGAGGCGCTGAGGCAGTGCCAGGCGTGGATGCAGCAGGGTGTCTCGCTGCCGGTGTCGATCAACATCAGCACCCGCCATCTGCTGCATCCGCTGTTCTTCAGCGATATCGACGCCGCGCTGGAAGCCTATCCTGGCGTGATGGACGTGGGCTTCGGCATCGAGGTGACCGAGACCGGTCCGAGCATGGACCACGCGCGTGCCAAGGTGGTGATCGAGGAATGCCGCCGGCGCGGCATCCGCGTGGGGCTGGACGATTTCGGCACCGGCAGCGCCTCGCTCAGCCATATCCAGAAACTCGACATCGAACACATCAAGCTCGACCAGAGCTTCGTGCGCGACATCCTCAGCGACGAGCGCAACATGGCGATCGCGGCCGGGGTGATCACCACCGCGCGCATGCTGGCCAAGGCGGTGATCGCCGAGGGCGTGGAAAATTCGGCCCAGGGCGACCTGCTGGCTTCGCTCGGCTGCCACCAGCTGCAGGGCTTCTCGATCTCGCGGCCGATGCAGGGGGACGCCGTAGTCGGCTGGGTCGCGCGCTGGGTGCCGCCGGTTTCGTGGGGTCAGCTGGTCAGCGAGCGGCAGTCCCTGCTCAGCGGCCAGTCCGGGCACGCCTGAGTCGCATCGCGATGCGTTGGGGTGAATTGCCCCAGTAGTGCCGACCGCACGCAGCGCTTAAGATCAGCATCATCAAGCGGACGGCCCGATCGTCCGGCAGGAGCCAAGCATGCAACCGATGGCCGCCCGCCAGGGCATCATTTCACTGAAGATCAAGGACGCCGCATCGCTGTACAACGCGTACATGCCGTTTCTCAAGCACGGCGGACTGTTTGCGGCGACCGCGCAGCAATATTCGCTGGGCGACGAGGTGGTGCTGCTGGTGACATTGGCCGAGGAGACCGAGCGGCTGTCGGTGGTCGGCAAGGTGGTCTGGATCAGCCCGCTGGGCGCGCAGGGCAATCGCACGGCGGGCATCGGCATCCACTTCAACGAGTCGAGCGATGCCGAAGCGGCGCGCAGCCGCATCGAGAACATTCTGGCCGGCACGCTGAATTCGGAGCGTGCCACCCAGACGATGTGATCGTCACGGTGTGACGATATGCCATCCCGACACGCACCGGTGCGCGATGCAAATCATGCGCATGTCAGCCGTCAAGGCTTGTCGTTGTACCCATCCGCGCTGATACAATGACGCGATCCGCAGACCCAATTGCGGAATAGCGGACGCCTGCGGCGACAGAGCCTGCAGGTGCAGTTGAGCCGACTCCCGTCGTCTCGACCTGCCGAATCGAAGTCGCCGGACCGTCTCCCTCACGGTCACTGATGCGCCGCTGGCGCGGAGGTACGTTGCATCGTGCTTGCCGAATACTGGCCTGTCCTGTTGTTCATCGGCGTCGCTACCGGCCTCGGGCTGGTGCTGCTGGCAGTTGGTCTGCTGGCGGGGCCGCGTCGTCCAGGCGCCGAGAAACTGGCGCCCTACGAGTGCGGCTTCGAGGCATTCGAGGACGCGCGCATGCGCTTTGACGTGCGCTACTACCTGCTGGCCATCCTGTTCATCATCTTCGATCTGGAAATTGCCTTCCTGTTTCCGTGGGCGGTGGTGTTCATGCAGATCGGCGCAATCGCGCTGATCGAGATGGCCCTGTTCCTGCTGCTGCTGATCGTCGGGTTTGCCTACGTGTGGAAGAAGGGAGCGCTCGAATGGGAGTGATCGATTCCGTCAGCCGGGTGATGCACAACCCGCAGCCGCTGAACCTGGTCGACGATATCCTGCGCCCGTCCGGCGACAATCCGGTCGTACAGCACGGGTTTGCCACCACCAGCATCGATGCGCTGATGAACTGGGCGCGCACCGGCTCGATGTGGCCAATGACCTTCGGGCTGGCCTGCTGTGCGGTAGAGATGATGCACGCCGGCGCAGCGCGGCTGGACCTCGACCGCTACGGCGTGATCTTCCGCCCCAGCCCGCGCCAGAGCGACGTGATGATCGTGGCCGGCACCCTGGTCAACAAGATGGCGCCGGCGCTGCGCAAGGTCTACGACCAGATGCCCGAGCCGAAGTGGGTGATCTCGATGGGCAGCTGCGCCAACGGTGGCGGCTATTACCACTATTCCTATTCGGTGGTGCGCGGCTGTGATCGCATCGTGCCGGTGGACATCTACGTGCCGGGTTGCCCGCCGACGGCCGAGGCGCTCATCCACGGCATCCTGCAGTTGCAGAAGAAAATCCGCCGCACCAGCACCATCGCGCGTTCGTGAGGCCCTGACATGTCCGACCTACAATCAGGCTCGCTGGCCGAGCAGCTCACCGCGCGGTTTGGCGACACGTTGAAGGTGAGCGCGGGCCGCGAGATCATCGCCGAGCTTGCCGCGGCCGACCTGATCGCGGTAGCCACCGCCCTGCGCGACGAGCCGGCGTTCCGCTTCAGCGAGCTGATCGACCTGTGCGGCATGGACTATCTCGGCTACGGCCAGACCGAATGGGACACCGACACCGCTGGCGGCGACGGCTTCTCGCGCGGGGTGGAAGGACAGGCGATGGGGCGCTTCACCTGGGCCGAGCGCCCGCGCGGCGCGAACGAGCCGCGTCGTTTCGCCGCGGTGATCCAACTGCTGTCGATCGAGCACAACCGGCGACTGCGCCTGCGTGTGTTCTGCGAGGACGACACGCTGCCGGTGGTGCCGTCGCTGACCCCGGTGTGGCCCGGCGTGAACTGGTTCGAGCGCGAGGCGTTCGACCTGTACGGAATCATCTTCGACGGCCACCCGGACCTGCGCCGCATACTCACCGACTACGGTTTTGTCGGCCATCCGTTCCGCAAGGATTTTCCGCTGATCGGCAACGTCGAGGTGCGCTACGACCCCGAGCAGAAGCGGGTGATCTACGAGCCGGTCTCGATCGAGCCGCGCATCCTGGTGCCGCGGACCATCCGCAACGACGCCGACCTGCTGCAGGCCGAGGCCGAAGCCGCCGACGACTGGCAGAGGAACTGATCGTGCAAGAGATCCGCAACTACACGATGAACTTCGGGCCCCAGCATCCGGCTGCGCACGGCGTGCTGCGGCTGGTGATGGAGATGGACGGCGAGACCATCGTGCGCGCCGACCCGCACGTGGGTCTGCTGCACCGTGGCACCGAGAAGCTGGCCGAGTCCAAGCCGTTCAACCAGTCGATCGGCTACATGGACCGGCTCGACTACGTGTCGATGATGTGCAACGAACACGCCTACGTGCGCGCCATCGAAACCCTGCTGGCCATCGAGGCGCCGGAGCGGGCGCAGTACATCCGCACCATGTTCGACGAGATCACCCGCATCCTCAATCACCTGATGTGGATCGGCTCGAACGCACTCGACCTCGGCGCGATGGCGGTGTTCCTGTATGCGTTCCGCGAGCGCGAGGAGCTGATGGACTGCTACGAGGCGGTTTCCGGCGCGCGCATGCATGCCACCTATTACCGCCCGGGCGGCGTCTACCGCGACCTGCCCGCGCAGATGCCGCAGTACCGCGAATCGCCGTGGCACAAGGGCAACGACCTCAAGCGGCTCAACAGCTGGCGCGAGGGCTCGATGCTGGATTACCTCGACGCGTTTACCGCCGATTTTCCCTCGAAGGTCGACGAGTACGAGGAACTGCTCACTGGCAATCGCATCTGGAAACAGCGCACCGTCGGCATCGGCGTGATCAGCCCGGAGCTGGCGCAGCAGTGGGGCATGACCGGCGCCATGCTGCGCGGCTCGGGCGTGGAGTGGGACCTGCGCAAGAAGCAGCCGTACGCGAAGTATGCCGAGATGGATTTCGACATCCCGGTCGGCGTCAACGGCGACTGCTATGACCGCTATCTGGTGCGCGTGGAGGAGATGCGCCAGTCGAACCGGATCATCCGCCAGTGCGTGCAGTGGCTGCGCGCCAATCCCGGTCCGGTGATGCTGAAGAACTTCAAGGTGGCACCGCCCTCGCGGATGGAGATGAAGGAGGACATGGAAGCCATGATCCATCACTTCAAGCTGTTCACCGAAGGCTACTGCGTGCCGGCCGGTGAAACCTATTGTGCGGTCGAGGCGCCGAAGGGCGAGTTCGGCTGCTACCTGGTTTCCGATGGCGCCAACAAGCCGTTTCGCGTGCATCTGCGCGCGCCGGGCTTTGCCCATCTTTCGTCCATGGACACCATCGTGCGCGGCCACATGCTGGCCGACGTGGTGGCCATGATCGGTACCTATGACCTCGTGTTCGGCGAAGTCGATCGCTGAGCCGACGGGAGCACTGTTGATGAAATCCACCGGACATTTCGAGCAGGTCAGGCACCTCGATCCGCTCGCTGTGCTGAGCGAGCACACGCGCCATCACATCGACGCGTGGGTCGCCAAGTTTCCGCCCGACCGCAAGCGCTCGGCGCTGATCCAGGCGCTGTTCGCCGCGCAGGAGCAGAACCAGGGCTTTCTCACCGACGAGCTGATCACCGCGGTGGCGAAATACCTGGATCTGCCGGCCGTGTGGGCGTACGAGGTGGCCAGCTTCTACTCGATGCTGGAGACCAAGCCGGTCGGCCGCCACAACGTGGCGATCTGCACCAACATCTCGTGCTGGCTCAACGGCGCCGAGGAACTGGTGCGCCACTGCGAGAAAAAACTCGGCATCAAGCTGGGCGAGAGCACGCCGGACGGTCGCGTCTACCTGAAGCAGGAAGAGGAGTGCATCGCCGCCTGCGTGTGCGCGCCGGCGATGACGGTCAACGGGCATTACCACGAGCGTCTCACGACCGCCAAGGTCGACGAGATCCTCGATGGTCTGGAATAAGGGCTTAGTCATGGCAGTCGGACCCGCACCGAAGGATCACCAGGTCGTCTACACCACACTGCATTTCGACAAGCCGTGGGCGATGGACAGCTACCTCCAGGTCGACGGCTACAAGGCGTGGAAGAAAATTCTCGCCGAGAAGCCCGATCCGGCGACGCTGATCGAGGAAGTCAAGAAATCCAGTCTGCGCGGCCGCGGCGGTGCCGGCTTTCCGACCGGGCTGAAGTGGTCGTTCATGCCCAAGGGCACGATGCAGAAATACATCCTGTGCAATTCGGATGAATCGGAGCCGGGTACTGCCAAGGACCGCGACATCCTGCGCTACAACCCGCATGCGGTGATCGAGGGCATGGCGATCGCCTGCTACTGCACCGGCTCCACCGTGGCCTACAACTACCTGCGCGGCGAGTTCCACCACGAGCCGTTCGAGCACCTGGAGGAGGCGCTGCAGGAAGCCTACGCGGCCGGCCTGCTGGGCAAGAACATCCAGGGCAGCGGCATTGACGTCGACATCCACAACGCACTCGGCGCCGGCGCCTACATCTGCGGCGAAGAGACCGCGCTGATGGAGTCGCTGGAAGGCAAGAAGGGCCAGCCGCGCTTCAAGCCACCGTTCCCGGCCAACTTCGGCCTGTACGGCAAGCCCACCACCATCAACAATACCGAGACCTACGCCTCGGTGCCGGCAATCCTGCGCAACGGCGCGGACTGGTTCCTGAACCTGGGCAAGCCGAACAACGGCGGTCCGAAGATCTTCTCGGTCTCGGGCCACGTGAACAACCCGGGCAACTTCGAGGTTCGCCTCGGCACGTCGTTCAAGGAGTTGCTGGCGATGGCGGGCGGCGTGCGCAACGGCCACCAGCTGAAGGCAGTGATCCCCGGCGGCTCGTCGATGAAGGTGCTGCCGGCAGAGGTGATGCTGGACAGCACGATGGATTACGACTGCCTGCAGAAGGCCGGCTCGGGCCTCGGCTCCGGCGCGGTGATCGTGATGGACGAGACCACCTGCATGGTCAAGGTCTGCCAGCGCATCGCGCGGTTCTACAAGGCGGAATCCTGCGGCCAGTGCACGCCCTGCCGCGAAGGCACCGGCTGGATGTACCGCGTGCTTACCCGCATCGTCGAAGGTCACGGCACACTGGACGACCTGCACCGGCTGAAGGCGATCGCAGGCCAGATCGAGGGCCACACCATCTGCGCGTTCGGCGAAGCCGCGGCGTGGCCGGTGCAGGGCTTCCTCGCCAGGTTCTGGAACGAATTCGAATATTTCGTGCAGCACGGCCGCTCGATGGTCGAAGACCGGCTGGCCGACATCACCCGGGGAATCGCGGCATGAGTGCGCAGCCCGTCAACGCCAGCGCGCCCGACCTGCTCAACATCGAGGTCGACGGCAAGCCCACGCAGATCCGCAAGGGCGCCATGATCATCGAGGCCGCCGACGCGATCGGCGTGGCGATCCCGCGCTTCTGCTACCACCGCAAGCTGCCGATCGCCGCGAACTGCCGCATGTGTCTGGTCGACGTGGAGATGGGTGGCAAGCTGATGCCCAAGCCGCAACCGGCCTGCGCCACGCCGGTGGCCGAGGGCATGAAGGTCACCACGCGTTCGGACAAGGCGCTGAAGTTCCAGCGCGACGTGATGGAATTCCTGCTGATCAACCATCCGCTCGACTGCCCGATCTGCGACCAGGGCGGCGAATGCGAACTGCAGGACGTGGCGCTCGGTTATGGCCGCAGCGTGTCGCGCTACACCGAGCGCAAGCGCACCGTCGCAGACGAGAACCTCGGCCCGCTGGTGGCCACCGAGATGACCCGCTGCATCCAGTGCACGCGTTGCGTGCGCTTCACCAGCGAGATCGCCGGCAGTTACGAGCTGGGCGGCATGAGCCGCGGCGAAAACCTTCAGATCGGCACCTGGATCGGCAAAACGCTGGAGACCGAGCTGTCCGGCAACATCATCGACGTCTGTCCGGTCGGCGCGCTCACCAACAAGCCGTACCAGTTCCAGGCGCGTGCGTGGGAGCTGATCGCCAAGCCGTCGATCGGCTATCACGATGCGCTCGGCTCCAATCTGTGGCTGCACGCGCGCCGCGGTGAGGTGCTGCGCACGGTGCCGCGCGACAACGAATCCATCAACGAATGCTGGCTGTCCGACCGCGACCGCTACAGCTACCAGGGCCTGTACGCCGCCGATCGCATCAGCGCTCCGGAAGTGAAGCGCAACGGCCAGTGGCAGGCAACCACCTGGGAAGACGCGCTGCAGTTCGCCGGCGCGCTGCTGAAGAAGGTGCCCGGCAGCGAGCTGGGCGTGCTGCTGCATCCGGCCAGCTCGAACGAGGAGGGCGACCTGCTGATGCGGCTGGCCCGCGGGCTCGGCAGCGCGCATGTCGATCACCGGCTGCGCCAGCTGGATTTTGCCGACCGCGCCCACGCGCAGCCGTTTGCACTGCCGGTCGCGGAGGTGGGGCAGGTCCGCGCCGCGCTGCTGGTCGGCTCCCATCTGCGCCACGAGATGCCGTTGCTCAATCACCGTCTGCACCAGGCAGTGAAGAAGGGCGCGCGGGTCTACGCGGTCAACCCGGCGCACTTCGAATTCAACTACCGACTCGCCGGCGAATCCGTGGTGGCGCCGCAGGCGCTGGTCGACGCGCTGCTGGCGCTGGCCAGCGCGGCTGTCGCCGCCGGTGCCAGCGCGCCCGCCGCGCTGGCTGGGGCAATCGGCGGCGCGCGTGCCGACGACGGCGACCGCGAGGCGATCGCCGCCCTGAAGTCGGGCAAGTCGGTGGTGATCCTGGGCGAGGCGGCGGTTACCCATCCGCAGGCCTCGTGGCTGCGTGCGATCGCCCGCTTCATCGCCGACGCCACCGGCGCGGGCTGCAACGAGCTGCCGGTCGGCGCCAATGCGATCGGGCTGGCCCGGATCGGCGTGCTGCCGGGCACCGGCGGGCTGGACGCGCTGGCGATGCTGGCGCAGCCGCGCAAGAGCTATGTGCTGTATGGCGTCGAGCCGCCGCACGATTTCGCCGACGGCGCCGCCGCGTTGAAGGCGCTGCGCGCGGCCGAGCAGGTGGTGGCGTTCAGCGCCTACGCCAGCGACGCGCTGCGCGAGGTGGCCGACGTGATCCTGCCGATCGCGCTGCTGCCGGAAATGGATGCCACCCTGGTCAACGTTGACGGCCTGGCGCAGGGCGTGGCCGCCGGTGCCAGGGCGCCGGGGCAGACCCGACCGGGCTGGAAGGTGCTGCGTGCGCTGGGCGGTTCGCTGCAGCTGGCCGGTTTCGAGTTCGATGATCTGGCCGGCTTGCGCAGCGGCATCAGCGAGCGTGCGACGGCGGCAACGGATGCGCTCGGCACGCGCGCGCAGGCCGGCGGCCTGACCCGCCTCGCCACCTGGCCGATCTACCGTGGCGATGCCGTGCTGCGACGGGCCTCCGCGCTCAACGCGCATCCGCTGAACCGCGCTCCGGCGGTGCGCCTGCATGCGGACGAGGCGCAGCGGCTGGGGCTGGCCGACGGTGCCCAGCTGCGTGTCGGCGACGTGGTGCTGCCGCTGGTGCTCGACGCGGCCGTACCCGCCGGCGCGGCCTGGATCGAAGCGGGGCAGGATCTCACCGCCGCGCTGCCGCCTTACGGCGCCGCCATCACTCTGAGCAGGGCATAAGCAGCATGCTTGATCAACTCATCCAACAGCTGGTGTGGCCGATCGTCTACATCCTGTGCATCACGGTGCCGCTGATCATCGCGGTGGCGATGTTCGTGTACTGGGAGCGCAAGGTCATCGGCTGGATGCACGTGCGCATGGGGCCGAACAAGATCGGCCCGTTCGGCCTGCTGCAGGCGTTCGCGGACGTGGTCAAGCTGCTGATCAAGGAAGTGATCCTGCCGACCAATGCGAATCGCTTCCTGTATTACCTCGCGCCGCTGCTGGCGCTGATACCGGCGCTGGCGGCGTGGGCGGTGATTCCGTTCAGCAGCCGCATGGTGCTGTCCAATGCGAACGCCGGCGTGCTGTACCTGCTGGCGATGACCTCGATGGGCGTGTACGGCATCATCCTCGCCGGCTGGGCGTCGAACTCGCGCTACGCGCTGCTCGGCGCGCTGCGTTCGGCGGCGCAGGTGATCTCCTACGAACTGGCCATGGGCCTGTGCCTGGTCTGCGTGCTGGTGCTGGCCGGTTCGCTCAACCTCTCCGATATCGTCAATGCGCAGGCCGGCAGCAAGGGTCTGCTGGACTGGTTCTGGCTGCCGCTGCTGCCGGTGTTCGTGATCTATTTCATCTCCGGCGTGGCCGAGACCAACCGCGCGCCGTTCGACGTGGCCGAAGGCGAGTCGGAGATCGTCGCCGGCTTCCACGTGGAATACTCCGGCTCGGCCTTCGCGATCTTCTTCCTGGCCGAATACGCCAACATGATCCTGGTGAGCTTCCTGGCCTCGATCCTGTTCATGGGCGGCTGGCTCAGCCCGCTGCAGGGTGTGATCACCGCGAACGTGTCGCCATGGGTGAACTGGATCTGGACCGGCGGCTTCATCTGGTTGTTCATCAAGGCGTTCATTTTCTCCTTCATGTTCCTGTGGTTTCGCGCCAGTTTCCCTCGCTACCGCTATGACCAGATCATGCGGCTGGGCTGGAAGGTGTTTATTCCCATCGCCATCGTCTGGGTGCTTGTCGCCGGCTGCCTGAAGTATTTCGGTCTGGTCAGCATCGGCCCGGGAGTCTGAAGATCCTATGTCTCGCGTCACACACTATTTCAAGAGCCTGCTGCTGATCGAGCTGTTCAAGGGCATGGGGCTGACGATGGGCTACATGTTCAAGCCCAAGTACACCGTGCGCTACCCGATGGAGCACATCCCCAAGTCCAACCGCTTCCGCGGCCTGCATGCGTTGCGTCGCTACGCCAATGGCGAGGAACGCTGCATCGCCTGCAAGCTGTGCGAGGCGGTGTGCCCGGCACTGGCGATCACGATCGACTCGGCGCCGCGCGCCAGCGACGGTCAGCGCCGCACCACGCGCTACGACATCGACCTGTTCAAGTGCATCTTCTGCGGCTTCTGCGAGGAGAGCTGCCCGGTCGACTCGATCGTCGAGACCAGCATCCATGAGTACCACTTCGAGCAGCGCGGCGAGAACGTGGTGAACAAGCTGCAGCTGCTGGCCATCGGCGACCGCTTCGAGCAGCAGATTGCCGCTGATCGTGCGCAAGACGCTGCATACCGCTGAGGTCGACGATGAATCCCCAACTGTTCCAACTCATCTGCTTCTACGCGTTCGGCTTCGTCACGGTGGCTTCCGCGCTGGCGGTGATCACGCTGAGGAACACGGTGCACGCGGTGCTCGCGCTGGTGCTCACTTTTTTCAGCAGTGCCTGTCTGTGGATGCTGGCCGACGCGGAATTTCTCGCATTGGCGCTGATCGTGGTCTATGTGGGCGCGGTGATGGTGCTGTTCCTGTTCGTGGTGATGATGCTGGACATCGACCAGGAAAAGATGCGTGAGGGCTTCGTGCGGTTCCTGCCCGTGGGCCTGATCGTGGCGCTGGTGATGCTGGCCGAGATGCTGGGTCTGATCGGCGTGCGCGCCATGCATGCCCAGCTGATGGGCCCGAACCCGGCCAGCGTCGCCGGCGTGTCGAACACCGCATGGCTGGGCCACGCGTTGTATACGCAATACCTGCTGCCGTTCGAGATTGCCGCATTGATCCTCACCGTGGGCGTGGTGGCGGCGGTGGCGCTGACCCTGCGCCAGCGCGCCGATGCGCGCTACGAATCGGCCAGCCAGCAGGTCAGGGTCAATCCGCGTGACCGCATTCGCATTGTGAAGATGGCTGCCGAACGCCCCGCCGGGGATGTGCCGCCCGCACCGCAGGAGCCTCGTCCATGATTACCCTGTCGCACTACATCGTGCTTGGCGCCGTGCTGTTCTGCATCGCCGTCGCCGGCCTGTTCATCAACCGCAAGAACGTGATCGTGCTGCTGATGTCGATCGAGCTGATGCTGCTGGCGGTGAATACCAACTTTGTGGCGTTCTCGCGCTTTCTCGGCGACGTCTCGGGGCAGGTGTTCGTGTTCTTCATCCTTACCGTGGCTGCGGCGGAAGCCGCCATCGGCCTGGCGATCCTGGTGCTGCTGTTCCGCAATCGCAGCACCATCAATATCGCCGACATCGACAGCATGAAGGGGTGAGGTCCGGCGCTCGCGACATGCCGGTGGCATGTCGCGCCGGTTCGAACGACCGGACAGGGATGTCCGGGCCGGCGCCAAGCACCATGGATGGGTTCTTGCAGAACTTCTGGTACGCAGCAATGGAAGAAAAATGGCGATATCCACACACATTCTGCTGACGATCGCGCTGGCGCCGCTGGCGGGCTGCCTGCTGGCCGGGTTCCTCGGCCGGTTTCTCGGTCGGGCCGGCTCGCACACGGTCACCATCCTGGGCGTGGCGATTTCCTGCGCGCTGTCGTTCTACGTGCTGTACCAGCTCACACTGGGCGGGGCGGTCGCGTACAACCAGAACATCTACACCTGGTTCCAGATCGGTCCCTTCAATGCCAGCGTCGGCTTCATGGTCGACCGGCTGACCGCGATGATGCTGGTGGTGGTGAGCTTCGTGTCGCTGCTGGTGCATCTGTACACCATCGGCTACATGCACGATGACCCGGGCTACAAGCGCTTCTTCAGCTACATCTCGCTGTTCACCTTCTCGATGTTCATGCTGGTGATGAGCAACAACTTCATGCAGCTGTTCTTCGGCTGGGAAGCGGTGGGCCTGGTGTCGTACCTGCTGATCGGCTTCTGGTACAAGCGGCCGACCGCCATCTTCGCCAACCTGAAGGCGTTCCTGGTCAACCGGGTGGGTGATTTCGGCTTCCTGCTGGGCATCGCGGCGGTGCTGTATTTCCTCGGCACGCTGGATTACGCCACCGCGTTCCATGCGGCGCCCAGCCTGATCGGCAAGACGCTGCAGATTACCGCGGGCACCCATTGGGATGCAGCCACGGTGATCTGCGTCTGCCTGTTCATCGGCGCGATGGGCAAGTCGGCGCAGGTGCCGCTGCACGTATGGCTGCCCGACTCGATGGAAGGCCCCACGCCGATCTCGGCGCTGATCCACGCGGCCACGATGGTGACGGCCGGTATCTTCATGGTGGCGCGCATGTCGCCGCTGTTCGAGCTGTCGCCGGGGGCGCTCAGCTTCGTGCTGGTGATCGGCGCCACCACCGCGCTGTTCACCGGCTTGATCGGCATCGTGCAGAACGACATCAAGCGGGTGATCGCGTACTCCACGCTGTC
>JAJXTX010000362.1 GCA_021783385.1 Pseudomonadota bacterium | reverse complement strand
GCGGTCAGCACGGCGGCGCAGCAGATGGCCAACGGCAACGACGACCTGAGTCAGCGCACCCAGGAGCAGGCGTCGAGCCTGGAGGAAACCGCGTCCTCGATGGAGCAGATGACCTCGACCGTGAAGCAGAATGCGGAGAATGCCAGCCATGCCAACCAGCTGGCGCGCGGTGCGCGCGAGCAGGCCGAGCGCGGCGGCGAAGTGGCGGGTCGGGCGATCGTGGCGATGGGCGAGATCAACACCTCCAGCCGCAAGATCGCCGACATCGTGGGGCTGATCCAGGAGATCGCGTTCCAGACCAATCTGCTGGCGTTGAACGCAGCGGTGGAGGCGGCGCGTGCCGGCGAGCAGGGTCGCGGCTTTGCGGTGGTCGCCACCGAGGTGCGCAGCCTGGCGCAGCGCAGCGCCGGTGCCGCGAAGGAGATCAAGGGCCTGATCGAGGACAGCGCAGAAAAGGTGCGCGGTGGCTCCGAGCTGGTCAACCAGTCGGGCAAGGCGCTGGCCGAGATCGTCGACAGTGTGAAGAAGGTGACCGACATCGTCGCCGAGATCGCCGCGGCCAGCCAGGAGCAGTCAGCCGGCATCGACCAGGTCAATCACGCGGTGATGCAGATGGACGAGATGACCCAGCAGAACGCCGCGCTGGTGGAGGAAGCCGCCGCCGCTGCGCGTGCCATGCACGAGCAGGCGGGCGAGCTGACCCGCCAGGTCGGATTCTTCCAGTTGAACCAGGACAAGGACGCGGTGGCGGCAGCGGAATCCGCCGCTGCACGCATGCACAAGACCGTTGCGGCCGAAGCCGAGGCGGTGTTTGCCGCCGTGCGCAGCTCAGCGCCGGCAGCGGCGCGACCGGTGCGTGCCAGCGCCGATGCCGCCAGCAGTGCCGCTGGCGTGTGGAAGGAATTCTGAGTGAGCGCCGTGCTCGGCATGTGCGATGGCGAAGCCGTTGCAGCCGTCGGCAGCGGGCCGACGCTGGGTCAAGCCGAGTTCCAGTTTCTGCGCGGCTTTGTGCTGCAGCAGTGCGGTATCGCGTTGGGCGAGCACAAGCATCAGCTGGTGCAGGGTCGCCTGCTGCGCCGGCTGCGGGCGCTGGGGCTGACCAATTTCGCCAGCTATTGCGAGCTGCTGCGGCGCGATCCGGACGCCGAACTGGGTGAGCTTGCCAGTGCCATCAGCACCAATGTCACGGCGTTCTTCCGCGAAGCACACCATTACGATCTGCTGGTCAGCGAATTGCTGCCGCGCTGGCTGCAGGAACGCCGTCGCGAAGGCGATCGCCTGCGCATCTGGTCGGCCGGCTGTTCCACCGGCGAGGAACCTTACGCGCTGGCGATGGTGCTGGCCGAGGCACTGGAGCAGCACTCCTGCAAGCTCGATGCGAAGATTCTGGCGACCGACCTGTCACCGCAGGCGCTGGAAACCGCTCGTCAAGGCGTGTATCCGCTGGAGCGGATCGCCGGGATCAGCGCGGAGCGTTGTCGCCGCTGGATGCTGCGCGGCGCCGGTGAATACGAGGGACTGGCCAGCGTGCATCCGCGACTGCGCGAGCTGGTCAGCATCCAGCCGCTGAACCTGCTGCACGAGTGGCCGATGCGCGGACCGTTCGACGCGATCTTCTGCCGCAACGTGGTGATCTATTTCGATCAGCCGACCAAGCAGCGCCTGTTCCGCCGCTACGCCGAGCTGCTGCCGGTGGGTGGTTATCTGTTCCTGGGGCACTCCGAATCGCTGCACGGCATCAACGACGACTTCGAGCTGATCGGCCGCACGGTATACCGGAAGCGCGCGTGATGGGCCTGCTGAGCGCCAGCGAGACGGCGACCGCTGGCGGTGTGCCGGTGCTGCCCGGCTTCGAGCATCTGCGTCGATACTGGGACCCGACGCAGTCGTGCATGACGGTGAAAGTGCTGCCGGGCGAGTTCTACGTCAGCCGGCAGGAGGAGCTGGTGACCACCGTACTCGGTTCATGCATTTCGGCCTGCATCCACGATCAGCGTCGCGGCATTGGTGGCATGAACCATTTCATGCTGCCTGAGCCGATGGGCGAGCGCGACAGCTGGTCGGCCACCGCCGGCCGCGCGGCGCGCTACGGCAGTGATGCAATGGAGCAGCTGATCAACGCGATTCTCGGCGCCGGCGGCCAGCGTGCCGATCTGCAGGTCAAGGTATTTGGCGGTGGTCGCGTGCTGGCGCAACTCACCGACATCGGTCAGCGCAATATCGACTTCGTGCAGCGCTACATCGCCACCGAAAAGCTCAATCTGTGCGCTTCGGACCTGGGTGATGTGTACCCGCGGCAGCTGCAGTTCTTCCCCCACAGCGGCCGGGTTCGCGTGCGCCTGCTGCGGCGTCACGACGATGTGGCGCTGGTGGCGGATGAACGCAGCTACCTCAAGCGTTTGGCAAATGATCCGATAAAGGGAGAGGTCGAGCTTTTCTAGCGCCAGTTTCGGGCGTCGCGGAGTTCGACGGGACCAGGTTGGATGTGACCTGGCCGGAGATTCATTGCAAGGTGAGATGGAAGGCGATGGCACGAGTGCGGGTTCTGGTGGTCGACGATTCGGCGTTGGTGCGCAAGCTGATGGTGGCGATGCTTGCCGGCGATGCGGAGATCGAGGTGGTCGGCACGGCTGCGGACCCCTTGATTGCGCGCGAAAAGATCAAGCAGCTCAACCCTGACGTGCTGACGCTGGACGTCGAGATGCCGCGCATGGATGGGCTCACCTT
>JAJXTX010000361.1 GCA_021783385.1 Pseudomonadota bacterium | reverse complement strand
GGTGGCCAAGCCCGACCTCGGCTGGTGCGGTTTCGGCGTGCGCCGGATCGACGACGCGCTGGATCTCGCCGACTACCTGGCGCGCTATCCGCGCGGCGAAACGCTGATGCTGCAGCGCTATCTGGACGAGCCTGGCGAGGCGGGGCTGTTTTACGTGCGTCATCCGGACCAGCCGCGCGGGCGGCTGCTGGGTATCGTGCTGCGCCACTATCCGCAGGTCACCGGCGATGGCGTGCGCAGCGTGGCGCAGCTGGTGGCGGCCGACCCGCGGCTGCAGCGCGCGGTGCAGCACCCGCACGAGCACCGATGCCGCTACGACCCCGACGAGGTGCCCGCCAGCGGCGACCGCGTGCGGCTGTCGCTGATCGGCTCGACCCGCGTCGGCGGCCGCTACGAGGACGGCTCGGCGTTTGCCAGCGAGGAGCTGACCGCCGCGGTGGAGGCGATCGCGCGCGACATGCCGCAGTTTCACATCGGCCGCTTCGACGTGCGCTACCGCAGCCTGGCGGAGCTGCGCGCCGGCCGCTTCACCATCATGGAAGTCAACGGCGCCGGCTCCGAGGCGGTGCACGCGTGGGATCCGAAATACTCGGTGGCGCAGGTCTACCGCATGGTGTTCGCCAAGCAGCGCGAGCTGTTCGCGCTGGGCGCGGCGATGCGCGCGCGCGGCCATCGGCCGATCGGCCTGCTGGCGCTGGCGCGCCACCACCTGCGCCAGCAGCGGCTGATCCGCCGCTATCCGCCGTCGAACTGAGCCTGCCGTCGAACTGTCAACCGCCAGCCAGTTGCCGATTCCGGGCATCGAACCTGACTGCCATCGCCAGGGGCGCTGACCAAGGCCGGCAAGAGCCCGGGCGAGCTGCGTGGTCGGCTGCCCGGCTTCGGCCACGAAAGGCCGTTTAAAAGTGCGCTCTGACCGTGTTTGACCCGGTTTTGGATGTGATTCACCCGCTTGCCGGCATGCTCAGCCTCGAATGCCCAAATGGGCATACAATGTGTCCATCTTGGAAAAGCGGAGGCGCGTGATGGGTGATCCGAAGAAAGGTACCGGTCCGCTCGCCGGCAGTCTCCCTGTGAAGAAAGTCAGCGCAAAAGCCAAGCGCGTGGCCGCGTCCGCTTTGAAGGCAAAGAGGCCCAGCAGGAAACCTGTGCATGGACGCGAGTTGCAGGAAATGCGCTTGCAGGCGCGCAAGATGAAAGGTGGTGCGAAGGGCGAGAATTCAGGCGCAAGAAAAGTGGTCGTGAAGACGGCAACCAGGCGCATCCTCAAGCCATTACGTCACGTCGAGGCTCTTGAAGCAGTGCGCTCCGGACTCCTGCCTCAAGAACTCAATATCCTGATTGATCGAGGATATGCGCGTGCCGAGCTTGTGAGGCTCGTCGGCCCGCGCAGTACTATCGAGCGCAAGCTCAGCGGGAGCATCCGCCTGGACCTGCAGGAGAGTGATCGCCTGGCCCGATTGAGCCGGATCATCGCCAAGGCCGAGGCGGTCTTCGGCAACGCAGAGAAGGCACGGCACTGGATGGAACGGCCGTCGTCCCGGCTGCCGCGCGGTGAATCCCCGCTGTCCTTACTTGACACGGATGGTGGTGCCCAGGTGGTGACCGAGCGCTTGCTGCAGATCGAACATGGGATCTTCGCTTGAGGCTCTGGCGACTGAGCCACTATGTCAGTCTGGATGGTGGCGGTGGCTTGTCTGCGGCCGGTCGATGGCACAATCAGGGGCGGCCAATCCTGTACACCGCCACCTCGCCGTCGGGAGCACTCGTCGAGGTGCTCGTCCATCTGGACGTTGAGCCAGAGGAGATTCCGGATGGCTACCGACTGCTTGGCATCGACGTGCCTGATGACGCGATGAATGACGCCCGTGACGAGCCTATTGTTGGCAGGTCGTTTAACTTGGATAGGTCGCGTGCCGTGGGTGATACGTGGCTGCGCAGCTGCGGCAGCCTTCTTTGCCGCGTGCCTAGCGCGATCATTTCTCACACGGACAACGTGCTCATCAATCCCGCACACCCTGACATGGAGAAAGTAGTCCTCTGTGTCGACGAGCCGTTCACCTTCGACGGACGGCTGTTCGGAGTCGTTGGGTAATTGGGGCACACGGCCACTGCCCGTCTCGCCAAGGCGTCCTCGCCACCATTCGTACCTCTCCCGTTCGTCCTGAGCGTAGCAAAGCGCAGTCGAAGGACACGTGGCGCCAACGCATTTACGCGCCGGCAGCCTTGCGCCGCCGTTCGCGCAGCTCGAACGCGCCCAGCGCCACACCGGCCAGCGCAAACGGCAGCAGGCCGTAGGTGAGTCGGTAGCACAGCAGCGCAGCCAGCAGATCGGGCCGCGCGGCCGCCGGAAACGCCGCCAGCATGATCGTCTCGAACACGCCCAGGCCGCCGGGCGAGTGGCTGGCAATGCCCACCAGCACCGCGCCCACGTAGACCGGTACAAAGTCCACGAACGGCGGCGCCACGCCGGGCGGCAGCAGCACGTACAGCGCGCCGATCGCGGCCAGCATCTCCATGCCACCGAGCAGCATCTGCAGTGCGGCGGTGCCGGCGGCGGGAAACACCAGCGTCCAGCGCCACAGCCGCAACGTGCGCGGGTGCCGGCGCAGCCACAACAGCAGCGCCGCCAGCAGCATCAGCAGCAGCGTGCCGGGCAGGCGGCCCCAGCCGTGGCTGAGCGCCGGCTGCCAGCACAGCGTGCCGGTGATCACCACCGCAAAGCCCAGCCCCACGCCGAGTCCG
>JAJXTX010000360.1 GCA_021783385.1 Pseudomonadota bacterium | reverse complement strand
TTCGCGCACCCTGAACACCGCGCATGCTTCACTGCGCGCCGGACAACCACGAGGAACCCTCATGAAAGTCGGATTCATCGGCCTTGGCGCGATGGGCAGCGCGATGGCCAGCAATCTGGTGGCGGCTGGCCACACGGTGACGGTGTGGAACCGCACCGAGGCGGCTACCGAGCCGCTGGCATCGCTCGGTGCCCGGGTCGCGAAGACGCCGGATCGGGCCGCGCAGGGCGAGGTGCTGTGCAGCATGCTGGCGAACGACCGGGCGGTGCGCGAGGTGTTCCTCGACAGCGGCCTGCTCGACGCGATGGATCCGGGCACGCTGCACGTGAACCATGCCACCATCTCGGTGGCGCTGGCGCATGAGCTGGCGGCGGAGCACGCGCGGCGCGGGCTGGCGTATGTCGCCGCGCCGGTGTTCGGGCGGCCGGACATGGCAGCGGCGGCCAGGCTGAATATCCTGGCGGCCGGTGTGCCTGCCGCGATCGACCGGGCGCGTCCGCTGCTGGAGGCGATGGGCAGCCGGGTGTGGCCACTGGGTGATGCGCCGGAACGCGCCAACGTGGCGAAGATCGCGGGCAACTTCATGCTGGCCGCGGCGATCGAGAGCATGGCCGAGGCCACCGCGCTGACTCGCGCGCACGGCGTCAGCGCGGCGGATTTTCTCGAGGTGATGACGAACACGTTGTTTGCCGCACCGGCGTATCAGGGCTACGGCAAGCTGATTGCCGAACAGCGCTTCAAGCCGGCTGGCTTCTCCCTGCCACTGGGCCTGAAGGATGTCGAGCTGGCGCTGACCGCAGGCAGCGCGGCGCGGGTGCCGCTGCCGTTCGCCGGCGTGCTGCGTGACAGCCTGCTGGAGGCGCTGGCGGCCGGCGATGCCGAGCTGGACTGGTCGGCACTGGCGCTGGTGGCGGCGCGCCGCGCGCATCTGGACGAGCGCGCGTAGGAGCACACCCTGTGCGCTAAGGCTTTTTTGTGGGAGCGACTTCAGTCGCGATGCTCTTGCTCTGATGCTGCATCAAGGCAAAGGCATCGCGACTGAAGTCGCTTCCACCACTATTCCTGTGGCGTCCAGTGCAGGGCGCCGTCGATCACGCTGTGGCTGCGGCCGCCAATCCAGATGGCGGTCGGCTCGATCCGTGCGATCAGGCGCGCATCGTGGCCCATTTCGCGACCCTGGCTGACCTGATAGCCGCGCGCCAGCGCGCCGTCGGGTTCGGCCTGCGCGAGGTACGCGGCAATCAGACCGTTGGCGGCGCCGGAGGCAGGATCCTCGACGATGCCCACGCCGGCCGGCAGCGCGCGCACCACCAGCTGGTAGTCGGCGCCCTGCGCGCGCGCGAAGGCGCACAGCCCCATGCTGTCGCTGGCCCTCGCCAGCGCGCCGATCGCGGCGTGATCGGGTCGCCACGCGCGCAGGCTGGCTTCGTCGGCCACTTCGGCCAGCCACCAGCGACGACCGCCGTCCACCAGCGCCGGCGGCAGCCGGCCGCCGGGGATACCGGCCAGCGCCGCCGGCAGCAGCGGATGCGCGGTCATCCCCGTGTCCAGCACGCGCGCATCGGGGGAGCGCAGCAGCAGTTCGCGCTCGAAGCCCACGCCTTCGACCCGGATCGGCAGCACGCCGGCGCCGCATTCCTGCCACAGCAGCCCGTCGCGCGGTGCGGCCAGGCCGCAAGCCAGCACCGCGTGCGCGCTGCCGATGCTGGGATGGCCGGCGAACGGGATCTCCTTGTGCGGGGTGAAGATGCGCACGCGGTAGCTGGCCGCGGGATCGGTGGGCGGCAGCAGGAAGGTGGTTTCCACCAGCGCCGTCCAGCGCGCGAAGCGCTGCATCGCCGCGGCGCTCCAGGCTGCGGCGCCGATCACCACGCCCAGATGGTTGCCGCCGCCGGGCGTGGCGGCGAAGACATCCAGATGCAGGTAGCGAAGCAAGATGATGATGTCCGTGGAGCGGCGCGCACCGCGCGAGGTAGCGGATGATAGCCATGTCGCGCCGATCCGGGCAGTGAGCATTGGTCATATCCGCATGACGCTCCCGCATAAGCCGACACTGGCCGCCGCGAGGCCGCTGGTCGACAAGTGCACCCGGGCACGCCAAGATGCCACGCCTTGTTCACCCGCCGCGGAACCGTTCATGCCGATCACCCTGGTCATCATCGCCATCACCTGCGTCGTCTCGTTCATGGCGCTGCAAAACGGCCGCCTGATGAATGATTTGATCCTGTGGCCGCCAGCGATCACCCGCCAGCGCGAATACCACCGGCTGGTGACGTACGGCCTGGTGCATGCGGATTTCGGCCACCTGCTGTTCAACATGCTCACGCTGTTTTTCTTTGGCCGGGTGATGGAGCAGTTCTTCAGCGCGCAGCTGGGCAGCTTCGGCTTCGCGCTGTTCTACATCGGCGGCCTGGTGATCTCGATCCTGCCGAGCTATCTGAAGAATCGCGCCAACCCCAACTACCGCAGCCTCGGCGCGTCGGGGGCGGTCTCGGCGGTGCTGTTCGCCTACGTCTTGCTGGCGCCGTGGTCGCAGATCCTGGTGCTGGTGATCCCGATGCCGGCGATCGTCTACGCGCTGCTCTACACCGGCTACTCGGTCTACATGGATCGGCGCGGCCAGGGCAACATCAACCACAGCGCGCACCTGTGGGGTGCGGCGTACGGCGTGCTGTTCACCCTGCTGGTGAACCCGCGGGTGCTGCCGTATTTCCTCAATGCGCTGGCGCATCCGAGCTTTCGCTGA
>JAJXTX010000359.1 GCA_021783385.1 Pseudomonadota bacterium | reverse complement strand
CGTCAGCTGCTACCTGGCGACCCCATTCGGTGGCGTGGTACTTCGCGATCGCCGACGGCACCGCCGGCTTCTCGCCGCGATCGACCGCCGCGGCGGTGGCGCGCGACAACGCGGCGGTGGCATAGGTAAGGCCGCCGATGCGCGCGAGCGCCTCCTCCACGCCCTCGAAGCGGGCGATCGCCAGCCCGAACTGCTTGCGCATGCGCGCGTACGCGCCCACCGACGCCACCGCGGCGCGCACGCCGCCGGTGGCATTGGACGGCAGCGAGATGGCGCGACCGACCGACAGGCATTCCACCAGCATGCGCCAGCCGTGACCGGCCATGTGTGGGCCGCCGATCAGCGTGGACAGCGGCACGAACACGTCCTTGCCGTGCACCGGGCCGTTCTGGAACGGAACGTTGAGCGGGAGGTGACGGCGGCCGATCTGCAGGCCCGGGGTCGCGCGCGGCAGCAGCGCCAGCGTGATGCCCAGGTCCTCCTTCTCGCCCAGCAGGTGCTCGGGGTCGTACATGCGGAACGCCAGGCCGACCACCGTGGCGATCGGCGCCAGCGTGATGTAGTGCTTGTCGAAGGTGAGCCGGATACCCAGCGTGTCGACGCCGTCCACGGCCTGCCGGCAGACGATGCCGAAGTCGGGAATCGAGGTGGCGTCGGAGCCGGCGTACGGGCCGGTCAACGCGAAGCAGGGAATCTCCTCGCCCACCGCAAGCCGCGGCAGGTAGTGGTTCTTCTGCTCGTCGCTGCCGTAATGCAGCAGCAGCTCGGCCGGCCCGAGCGAGTTGGGCACGGCCACGGTGGAGGCGACCGTGGCCGACATCGTGGCCAGCTTCTGCAGCACCGCCGAATGCGCCAGGGCTGAAAACTCCAGCCCGTTGTAGCGCTTCGGGATGATCATGCCGAAGAACTTGTGCTGCTTCAGGAACGCCCAGACGTCCGGCGGCAGGTCGGCCAGCTCGTGGGTGATCTGCCAGTCGTCGAGCATGCCGCAGAGTTGCTCCACCGGGCCGTCGAGGAACGCCTGCTCCTCCACGCTCAATTCAGGCTTCGGCTGTTTCAGCAGCTGACGCCAGTCCGGCTTGCCGGAGAACAGCTCGCCCTCGAAGCCGACCGTGCCCGCCTCCAGCGCGGTCTGCTCGGTGTCGGACAGTTTCGGCGTGACCTTGGCGAACAGTTTCAGCAGCGGCGCGCTGATCTGCCGGCGACGGAAATCCACCAGCAGCAGCGGCGCGGCGATCGCCGCCTCGATGATCAGCAGGATCGCCATCGTCCACAGCGCGTGCGTCAGCAGTCCCACCACCAGGGTGGTCACCAGCGTGACGATGGCCCAGGTACGCAGGCTGCTGCGGTGATAGGCACAGGCACCGGTAGCTACCAGTGCAGCGAGCAGGGTCAACAGGACGGACATCTCAGCACCTCATGGCGGTTGAACCGCGCCGGCACGCTGCCGGGCCACGGATGGATCCAGACTGCGAACAAAGCGAACCACTTCGCGCGTAAAGGCATCGTTCGCGTCGCCCGCCAGCATGTGCGTGGCGTGCGCCAGTTCCACATGCTGCGCATGCGGCACCAGCTGCAGGAATTCGTCGACGGTGGCGCGCGAGACCACGTCGCTGCGCGCGCCCGACAGCAGCAGCAGCGGCAGCTCCACCTTCGCCGCGGCGGCCTGCAGCTGCGGCTGGTAGCGCTCGCTGTCGCGCACCACACCGGTCAGCAGCGCCGGATCCCAGTGCCAGCGCAGCCGCCCGTCGGCACCCTCGCGCAGCAGCGGGCGCAGCTGCTCTTCACTCTTGCGCTCGCGCCGCTGCGGCAGGTAGCCGGCGATCTGCTCGGCTGCCTCGGCGTAGTCGGCAAAGCCGTCTGGATGCGCCTGCATGAAGGCGAGGATGCGCTCCACACCGGCCGTTTCCCAGCGTGGCGTGACGTCGACCAGCACCAGCGCGCGCAGCGGCGCCGGGCGCAATTCACCGGCAAGCATCAGGCCGAGCAGGCCACCCATCGAGGCGCCGACCAGGATCGGCGGCTGCGGCTGCGCCTCTGCCAGCCGCCGCAGATCGTCGGCGAACTGCTCCATCCGGTAGTCGCCGCCTGCCTGCCGGTCGCTTTCGCCATGACCGCGGCTGTCAAACGTCACGCAGCGACAGCCGGCCTGTGCCAGCGCCGCCGCCGCGCCGTTCCACGCGCTGCGGGTCTGGCCGAAGCCGTGCGCAAACAGCAGCGCCGGCGCGCCGGCAGGGTTGCGCGTCTCCAGCGCCAGGCTGAGGTCAGCCACGGCGAAGCGAGTAGGGTTGGCGACGGCACGATCTTGCATGACCATACGGATGAGTATGGATTGGCGGGCCGACTGCCGTCAAGCACCCTGCCGAGGTGTGTCACACGCTGCCCGCGCGCGCGCATCACGATGCCGTCCCATGCGATGCATTACAAAGCGGCAGGGTATCGTTACCATACGCGAATGAATGTAAGCAGCAAACCCGAACGCACCCGCCTTTCCGCCGAGGACTGGGAGCTGGCCGCCATGCAGCTGATCGCCGATCAGGGCGTCGGCGCCGTGGCCGTTGAGGCGCTGGCGCGCCAGCTGGGCGTCACCAAGGGCAGCTTCTATTGGCATTTCCGCACCCGCGAGGCACTCCTCAACGCCACCCTGGAGCGCTGGGAGCAGTACGGTGAACGCGAGATCTTCAGCCAGATCGAGCTGATCGCCGATCCGCGCGAGCGCCTGCCCGAGCTGTTTCGCCGGGTCGCGCACGAGCTGC
>JAJXTX010000358.1 GCA_021783385.1 Pseudomonadota bacterium | reverse complement strand
AACCCGGGCCGCATGCAGGAGCGTCGATAGCCGTGCAGACGAATTTCACTCCGGCCCAGCTTGCCGATGCCGACACCGCGGTGGCCGAGCAGACCCTGCGCAAGTGCGTGCACTGCGGCTTCTGCACCGCCACCTGCCCGACCTATGCGCTGCTCGGCGACGAGCTGGACAGCCCGCGCGGCCGCATCTACCTGATCAAGGACATGCTGGAGAACGACCGCCCTCCCAGCGCCCAGGTGGTCAAACACATCGACCGTTGCCTGTCCTGCCTGTCGTGCATGAGTACCTGCCCGTCAGGCGTGAATTACATGCATCTGGTCGATCATGCGCGCCGGCATATCGAGCAGACCTACCGCCGACCGTGGCCACAGCGCCAGCTGCGCAGGCTGCTCGGCGCCGCGTTGACCGAGCCGGGGCGGTTCCGCCTGCTGCTGCGCGGCGCCGGACTGGCGCGGCCGCTGGCGCGCTGGCTGCCGCCATGGATGCGGGCGTGGCTCGCGCTGGCCCCGGCGCGGTTGCCCCGCGCCAGCGCAATGGACCGGCCGCAGGTGTTTCCCGCGCAGGGACCGCGGCGACGCCGGGTGGCGCTGCTCAGCGGCTGCGCCCAGCGGGTGATCGCGCCGCAGATCAACGAGGCCACCATCCGCCTGCTGACCCGGCACGGCTGCGAAGTGGTGGTGGCGGTCGGCGCCGGTTGCTGCGGCGCCCTGCGCCACCATCTGGGACAGGACGGCCGCGGCCAGGCGCGCGCCAACATGCTGGCCTGGCAGCGCGAGATCGACGCCGGCGGCCTGGATGCGATCGTCATCAACACCTCCGGCTGCGGCACCACGGTGAAAGACTACGGCTTCATGTTCCGCGACGATCCGCAGCTCGCCGCGCCGGCGCAGCGGGTTTCGGCGCTGGCGCGCGACATCACCGAGCTGATGGATGAGATCGGGCTGCAGGCGCCGGTGCTCAATACCGGTTTGCGGGTGGCCTACCACAGCGCCTGCTCGATGCAGCACGGCCAGCAGATCCGTGACCAGCCCAAGCGCCTGCTGCGCGCGGCCGGCTTCAGCGTGCTCGATGTGCCGGAAGGGCATCTGTGCTGCGGCTCGGCCGGTACCTACAACCTGCTGCAGCCGGAGATCGCCACCCGGCTGCGCGATCGCAAAGTGGCGAGCATCACGCAGGTCGCGCCGCAGCTGGTGGCCACCGGCAATGTCGGCTGCATCACCCAGATCGCCAGCGGCATGGCGATTCCGGTGCTCCACACGGTCGAGCTGCTGGACTGGGTAACCGGGGGGCCGCGACCTGCGGCGCTGCCGGCCGCCGCATCGGGGTAATCACAGAAACTGGCTGTTGCCGTGGCACCGTCGTCAACTCAACCGGAGGGGATCCCATGTTCCATCAGTTGCTGAAGCCTGTTGGCGGCAGTCTGCCGCTGTCGTTTCTGGTCGCGGCGTTGCCGATTGCGGTGGTGCTGGTCATGCTCGGCGTGTTGCGACGACCGGCATGGCAGTCGTCGCTTGGCGGTCTGCTGACGGCCCTGGTGATCGCGCTCGCCCTGTGGCAGTTTCCCGGGGGACTGGCCGTCGCCAGCGCCCTCAACGGTGCGGTATTCGCGCTGTGGCCGGTGATGTGGATCGTGTTCACCGCGCTGCTGCTTTACAACATCGCGGTGATCTCGGGACGCTTCGACGCCTTCCGCGACTGGATGCTGGAGCACCTGCCGGACGACCGGCGCGTGGTACTGGTGCTGATCGGCTTCTGTTTCGGCTGCCTGCTGGAGGGCATCTCCGGATTTGGCACGCCGGTGGCGATCACCAGCGCGCTGCTGATCCTGGTCGGGTTCCAGCCGCTGGAAGCGCTGACCTACACCTTGATTTTCAATACCGCGCCGGTGGCGTTCGGCGCGCTGGGCGTGCCGATCACGGTGCTGGGCCAGGTGACCGGCCTCCCGGCGGTCCAGCTCGGCGCCATGGTGGGTCGCCAGCTGCCGCTGTTCGCCCTGCTGCTGCCGTTCTACGTGACAGTGGTATACGGCGGCTGGCGTTCGCTGCGCGCGCTGTGGCCGGTGCTGCTGGTGGCCGGCATCAGCTTCGCCAGCGCCCAGTTCGTGGCGTCCAATTACCTCAACTATGCGCTCACCGATGTGCTCGCCTCGCTGACCTCGCTGCTGGTGACGCTCGGCTTCCTGCGGCTGTGGTCGCCGAAACCGGACGCCGAGTTTGCGATCCAGCGGCCCGCCATCACCACGCCACGCACCGTCAGCAGCGTGCCCAACTGGCAGGGCTGGATCCCCTGGCTGGTGGTGTCGGTGGTGGTCATTGCCTGGACCTTTGCGAAGGTCGCCCTGGTCGGCCAGCAGGCCGTCGCCTGGCCGGGCCTGGACAAGGCCGTCTACATCACCCTGTACAACAAGCCCTATGCGGCCACCTGGGTATTTCAGCCGCTCGGCACCGGCACGGCGATCCTGCTGGCGGCCATCATCACCGCAGCGCTGGTCGGCGTCGGTCCCGGGCGTTTCATGGGTGCAGTCGCCACCACCTGGCGGCAGAGCCGCATCGCGATACTGACCGTGGTGCTGATCATGGCGCTGGCCTTCCTGATGAACTACTCCGGCATGACTTATACGCTGGGTCTGGGCGTGGCCTCGGTCGGCGCGATCTACCCGCTGCTGTCGCCGTTCCTGGGCTGGATCGCGGTATTCCTGTCCGGCAGCGATACCTCGGGCAATGCGTTGTTCGGCAACCTGCAGGTGGTGGCCGCCAATC
>JAJXTX010000357.1 GCA_021783385.1 Pseudomonadota bacterium | reverse complement strand
CGCACCCAGTGGCGCCGGTGATGAGCACGTTGTGCGCCTGGCGCAGCCAGTCGCCGCCGGCCAGGTTGGCGACAAGGTGACGGTCGAGGCCGCGGCTGGCGCGCCAGTTGATGTCCTCCACGCAGGCCGCGGAGACTTTGAGCCGGGCGGCCTTGAGCAGGCGCTGCAGGCGGCGGTCGTCCCGCCAGGCGATCTCGCTTTGCACGAGCAGCGTGAGCCGCTCATCGAAGCCCAGGGCGGCGGCTGTCGAGCGGCTGGCCTGCTCCGTCAGGGCGTGGACCATGCCGTCCAGGCGCAGCGCGCGCAGTTGGTTGAGGGTGTGTTCATTGAGCATCGTGCTTCTCCTTCAGTGGTAGTAATCGGCGCCGCGCACGTTCTCGTGCTCGGGCAAGGCGGTGGACGCCGTCGTGGGGGGATAGGCGTGCTGGCGATCGAGCCCGCTCTTGAGAATCGAGGCCACGCTGCGGTAAGTGGGCGAGCGGATCGCCAGCGCCCTGGCGCAGGCGGCTTCCAGGCGCGCCGGGGTGTACTCGCGCGCCAGGCGCTTGAGGCCCAGGCAGGCGCGGTAGCCCTGCTCGGGATGTGGTCGGTTCTCCAGTTGCCAGGCCACCACGCCGGCGGTGGCCCCGCCGATGCGCTGGCCCCACGCGATGAGCTTGGCCGGGGTCCACTCCAGGTGCGCGCGGTGCGAGGCCGGCATGTGCTCGGGCGTGGTGGAGTGCTGACCCCGCCGGGCGTTCAGGGCATGGCAGGCCACGCGCTGGTTGGCGTGGAAGATCTCCAGTAACCCGGCGCCCGCGCGCATCTCCACCGTGGCGCCCACCAGGCGGTGCGGGACACTGTAGTAATGGCCTTCGAACTCGACGTGGTAGTCGACGTTGACCTTGGCTTGCTTCCAACGCCCGACCGCATAGCGCGTGGGCGGCAGGGGCGAGAGTGCCGGGGCGTCGAGCAACAGGAAGGCGTCGCGGCGGCAGCCAGGCAGCTTCTGGAACGGGCGCAGGTTCAGATCGGCCATGAGCGCAGCGATCGCCGCGTTGAGCTCGACCAGGCTGAAGAAGCGGCGGTTGCGCAGCCGCGCCAGAATCCACCTCTCGACCAGGAGCACCGCGCCCTCGACCTTGGGTTTGTCTCTCGGGTGCGCCGGGCGTGCGGCCAGCAGGGCGCAGCCGTAATGGCGGGCGAACTCCTCGTACGTGCGGTTGGGCAGCGGGTCGTAGGTGTCGGGATGTTTGATCAGCGCGCGCGCCTGGTCGGGCACGATCAGCCGCGGCACGCCGCCGAAGAATTCCAGCGCCTGCACTTGCGCGCCGATCCAGTCGGCGGTGGTCTGGCGCGGTGTGGCACAGGCGTACGTGTAGCTCGACGCCCCCAGCGTGGCCACGAAGATCTGCGCGGCGCTGATCTCACCGGTGGTCGGATCGGTGATCGGCACGGTCTGCCCGGCGTAGTCGACAAACAGCTTCTCGCCCGCCTCATGCACCTGGCGCATGGAGCGCTTGAGGCGCTGCGCCCACGCGCGGTACTTGATGCAAAAACTCGTGTACTTGTAGGCCTGCGCGTTACCGCGGGCGTACTCCTCCCACAGCAGCATCAGGGTCACGCCGGGGCGTTTGAGCTCCTGGTGAATGACCGCGAAATCGGGGGCGAGCTGATCGCTGGCGCGCGGCACCGGCGGGCGGTACAGCCGCCCCTGCAACTCGACGTCGGTCAGCGTCTGGGCCACCGCCCAGTCCACCCCGGCCGCCCGGGCCAGCGACACGTACTTGCCCACCGCGCTCTTGGACAGCTTGAGCGCGCGGGCCACTTCGCTATAGGTCAACCCAACCTGCAGGTGCAGGCGTAATGCTTCTCGGATCTGGCGCATCATGATTCTGGTCGTGGGCATCGGCTTCGATCAAAAAATCGACCAGCCTAGACCCGCTCAGGGGATCACTTGCGCGCCTCCCGGCGTCCACGTTCACGCTGAAACAGCGTCCACGTTCAGCCTGAAACGCCGTCCACGATCACGCTGAAATCCCGTCCACGATCAGCCTGAAATGCCGTCCACGATGGGCTGAAATACGCAGCCATCGACGCCAAGCTGGCTGAAGCCGTTCCCTTGCCGGGCTTCACGACCTACAGCCAATTCACACCCTCCGATATTGGTTATTTCCAGAAATTTTTCGACGTATTCACCGAGCGCAAAATTTTCACACGCAAGGTTGATGTCGCCTCCATGTTGTACCGGGCCTGTGCCTCATCACTATGCAACGTCTACTTCCTCTCACGGGACCATTTCTGCTCCTGCTGCTGTGGCAAATGGCAGTGTCCGCACACTGGGTCAACCCGGTGCTGCTCCCCTCGCCCGAAGACACGCTGGCGACGCTCTGGACCAGCCTGATTGATGGCAGCATGTGGCCGGATTTTCAGGCCACTGTGTTGCGCACCTTCTACGCCTTTGCCATTGCAGCAGTGATTGGCGTGCCACTGGGCGTTGCGCTGGGCAGTTCGCCTGCCATTTATCGCAGCGTCGAATTCTTGGTCGATTTTTTCCGCTCCACGCCATCTTCTGCACTGATTCCCTTGTTCATGCTGCTGTTCGGCCTGTCCGATCTGAACAAGATCGCGATCGCGGCGTTCGCCGCCGTGCTGCTCATCTTGTTCAACAGCGCTTACGGGGTGATGAACGCGCGCAAGACCCGCGTGCTTGCCGTCAAGGTCATGGGCGTCTCGCGCTGGCATGTGTTCAAGGATGTGCTGCTGCTGGAGAGGCTGCCGCAG
>JAJXTX010000356.1 GCA_021783385.1 Pseudomonadota bacterium | reverse complement strand
CCAGGATTCCGCGATCGCTCACGTTCCCCGTTCCCTGTTCCCCGCCCTGATCAGGAATTCAGCCGGTAGTTCGGCGCTTCCTTGGTGATCTGGATGTCGTGCGGATGCGCTTCGGTGACGCCGGCCGAGGTCACCTTGACGAACTGCGCCTGATGCCGCACGTCGTCGATGGTGGCCGCGCCGAGATAGCCCATCGAGGCGCGCAGGCCGCCGATCAGCTGGTGGATGATGTTGCGCAGCGGGCCGCGGTACGGCACCCGGCCCTCGATGCCTTCGGGCACCAGCTTGTCGGCGTCGGCCTCTTCCTGGAAGTAGCGGTCTTTCGAGCCGAGCTGCATCGCGCCGATCGAGCCCATGCCGCGATAGCTCTTGTACGAGCGGCCCTGGAACAGTTCGACCTCGCCCGGCGATTCCTCGGTGCCGGCGAACATCGAGCCGAGCATCACGGTGGACGCACCGGCGGCGAGCGCCTTGGGGATATCGCCGGAATAGCGGATGCCGCCGTCGGCGATCAGCGGAATCTCGTCCTTCAGCGCGCTGGCGACCATGTCGATCGCGGTGATCTGCGGCACGCCGACGCCGGCGACCACGCGGGTGGTGCAGATCGAACCGGGGCCGACGCCCACCTTCACCGCATCGACGCCGGCATCGAGCAGCGCCCGCGCCGCTTCGCCGGTGACGATGTTGCCGGCGATCAGCTGCACCTGCGGATAGTGCTTCTTCACCCACGCGGCGCGGTCGATCACGCCCTGCGAATGGCCGTGCGCGGTGTCCACCACCAGCACGTCGACGCCGGCATCGACCAGCGCCGCCACCCGCTGCTCGGTATCGCCGCCCACGCCGACCGCGGCACCGACCAGCAGCGCCTCGTGATGATCCTTGGCGGCGTGCGGGTTGTCGCGCGCCTTCTGGATGTCCTTGACGGTGATCAGGCCGCGCAGCTGGAAGGCGTCGTTGACCACCAGCACCTTCTCGATGCGGTGCTTGTGCAGCAGCAGCAGCACTTCGTCGGCACTGGCGCCCTCGCGCACCGTCACCAGCTTGTCCTGGCGGGTCATGATGTTGCGCACCGGGTCGTCGTGCTTGCGCTCGAAACGCAGGTCACGGCTGGTGACGATGCCGACCAGCTTGCTGCCGTCGACCACCGGCACGCCGGAGATGTTGTGCGCGTGGGTGAGCCGCAGCACCTCGCGGATCGAGGTGTCCGGACCCACGGTGATCGGGCTGCGGATCACGCCCGCCTCGAACTTCTTCACCAGCCGCACTTCGGCGGCCTGCTGTTCGGCGGTCATGTTCTTGTGGATGATGCCGATACCGCCGTTCTGCGCCATGGTGATGGCGAGGCGCGCCTCGGTGACGGTATCCATCGCGGCGGAGACGATCGGGATGTTCAGACGCAGGTTGCGGGTGAACCGGGTGGAGGTGTCCACATCGCGCGGCAGCACGACAGAATGGCCCGGTACAAGATAGACGTCGTCGTAGGTCAGGGCCTCGGCGAGGATGCGCATGCGATAAGTCCCGCTGCAAAGAGGGAATTATACGCGCCCCGCCCGCACGCTCGCCAGATCCGCCGCGGTCGGGCTGTGCCGCTAGGGGGCCCGGCGCAGCGACAGCGCCTGCGCTTCGGCCGCTTCCAGGGTGTTCTCGATCAGGGTGGCGACCGTCATCGGGCCGACCCCACCGGGCACCGGCGTGATCCAGCTGGCCCGTTCGGCGGCCGCCGTGAAATCGACGTCGCCGACCAGCCGCCCGTCGTCGAGCCGGTTGATGCCGACATCGATCACCACGGCGTCGCGCTTGATCCACTCGCCCTTGACCAGCCCCGGCTTGCCCACCGCGACCACCAGGATGTCCGCCTGGCGCACGTAGCTTTCCAGGTCGCGGGTGAAACGGTGGCAGCAGGTGGTGGTGCAGCCGGCGATCATCAGCTCCAGCACGAGCGGTCGCCCCACGTGGTTGGACACACCGACCACCACCGCGTGCTGGCCGCGCACCGGCCGGTCGGTGTGGCCGAGCAGGGTCATCACCCCCTTCGGTGTGCACGGCCGCAGGCCGAAGCGGCGCAGCGCCAGCCGACCCACGTTGACGGCCTGGAAGCCGTCCACGTCCTTGGCCGGATCGATGCGATCGACCAGCGCGTCCTCGTCGATGTGCGGCGGCAGCGGCGACTGCACCAGGATGCCGTGCACCTGCGGATCGGCGTTCAGCCGGTCGATCAGCGCGAACAAATCATCCTGCGTGGTGTCGGCTGGCAGATCGTGGCCGAACGAGCGGAAACCGACCTGCTGGCAAGCCTTGCGCTTGTTGCGCACGTATACCGACGAGGCGGGGTCGTTGCCTACCATCACCACCGCCAGGCCGGGTTCGGCGAGGCCTTGCCGCGCGCGTTCGGCGACGCGCTTGCCGACCCGCTCCAGCAGTTCCTGCGCAATGCGTTTGCCGTCGAGAATGCGTGCGCTCATCTTGATGCCTGCCGGGTCAGTCGCTCATTATCGCGGCTGGAACCCGGGCGTACAAACGCCATGACTGAGCCTTCAATCGCCACGCTGCCGCCCACGTTGGAACTCGGCGATGGCTGCCTGCGGCTGCGTCGGTGGCAGGACGACGATGCCGAGCGCCTGTTCGAGGCGGCGCGCGAGTCGGTGGCCAGCGTGGGCCGCTGGCTGCCCTGGTGCCATGCCGATTACCAGCGGCACGAGGCCGTCGCGTGGATCACCCGCTGCCGCGAGGGCTGGCACGCCGGTGAGCATGTCGCGCTGCCGATATTCGA
>JAJXTX010000355.1 GCA_021783385.1 Pseudomonadota bacterium | reverse complement strand
TCGGCCGTTGCAGGAACGGCATGTCCTGCGAGAGCAGCAGCAGGCCAAGTGGCAGCATCCACAGACCAAGCACTGGCAGGATGCTGAAGATGCCGCCGAACACCAGCAGCACTCCCATCGGAATACGAACCCAGCGGGACGAAGGCTGGCGCAGCCAGCGCAGCATCCGACCGCTCCATGCCGGCAGCAGCCGGCCGAGGCGATCGAGCTGGCGTTCGAGCCGCTGCTGGTCCGTGGTCATGTGTTCCATGGGCGGATACGCGGGTTTGCCCGAGAGAAAGCCAGCTCTCGACCTTGCATGCAGCCTTCGCTTCTGCCGCGCTTGTCGCGTCGCGCTGTCAGTCAGTGGTCGGCAGGTGGCGTCTTGCCTGCCGCTTCCGCCGCCGGCTTCGCCGCCTCGCGTGCCTCGCGCTTGCGCGCGTCCTTCTCGTCCTGCTGCTTTTTCTTGGCGATTTCGCGCTGTCGCTTGTCGTATGAGTAGTTGGGCTTGGCCAAGGCTGTTTCTCCGGATCGGCCCATGAGTGTAATACGCCGTGCCGGGCGGTCCTTGAAAAGAATCGCCGACACCGGGATGGTCACGGTTGAGCCGGGCGCGGCATTCTCCTATCGTCGTGCTTTCGCCGTCAGAGTGACGCTTGCCTCATGCCCACGTCGCGCCCGCTGTTCAACCCGCAGTTGACTGTAACCACGGTGCCGCTGAGCAACGGCCAGTGCTGCTACGTGGTGGACGACGCGCTGCTGGAGCCGGAGCGCATGGTGGCGTGGGCCAACGCGCAGAAGGAGGCCTTTCGTCCGGTCGATTTCAGCGCGTACCCGGGGCAGTTCGTGTATCTGTCGCCTGCGGACAATGCGGCGATCCAGACGTTCTTCCTGCAGCACATGCGCGGCCGTTTCGATGCCCGCCGGCTGGTACGCCTGCACGCGCGGCTTTCGATGATCACGCTGGCACCGCAGGCGCTGCGTCCGGCGCAGTGGCTGTGCCACAAGGATCACTTCGGCCTGGAGCCCACGCAAAGCATCCAGGCCTCGGTGCTGTACCTGTTCGACAACGAGAGCCTGGGCGGCACCGGATTCTTCGAGCCGACGCGGCCGTCCGACGAGATGGCCGCGCTGTTCGCCGATGCGATCACGCTGCCCGCTGCCGAGTTCAGCGCCCGCTACGATATCGCGCCGGGCTATCTGCGCGACTCCAACCGCTACTTCCGGCGCATCGGCAGCGTGCCGGCGCGCTGGAACCGGATGGTGTTCTACGACGGCACCATCCTGCACACGGGCGACATCCACACGCCGTGGCAGCTCAGCGACGATCCGCTGCGCGCCCGGCTCACGCTGAACGGCTTCTTCACCTGCCGCCGCCACGCCAGCTGAGCAGCGGCCGCGTCAGCGCACGCTGCCGGCCTCTGGCAGAATCGCAGCGGACGCCCGAGGGGATGTGGTCGCATGAGTGAAGTTGACATCGTGCCGGTGAATTCGCCGCGGCGCATCCTGCTGGCCAGCCTGATCGGCACCACGATCGAGTTTTTCGATTTCTACATTTACGCCACGGCGGCGGTGCTGGTATTTCCCAAGCTGTTTTTTCCGGCCGCGGACGCCGCCTCGGCCACGCTGCAGTCGCTGGCCACGTTCGCGCTGGCGTTCTTCGCGCGGCCGGTGGGCTCGGCGGTGTTCGGCCACTTCGGCGACCGCATCGGGCGCAAGGCCACGCTGGTGGCGGCGCTGCTGACGATGGGCGTGTCGACGGTGACGATCGGCCTGCTGCCCACCTACGCCAGCATCGGCGTGCTGGCGCCGCTGCTGCTGGCGCTGTGCCGCTTCGGTCAGGGCCTGGGGCTGGGCGGTGAATGGGGCGGCGCGGTGCTGCTGGCGATCGAGAATGCGCCGCCGGGCAGGCGCGCGTGGTACGGCATGTTTCCGCAGCTGGGCGCGCCGATCGGGTTTTTCCTCTCGACCGGCCTGTTCCTGGGCCTGACCCAGGGCATCGGCGACCGGGCGTTTTTCGCGTGGGGCTGGCGCGTGCCGTTCCTGGCCAGCTCGGCGCTGGTGCTGGTGGGGCTGTGGATACGCCTGCGGCTGCACGAAACGCCGGCGTTCGCCCGCGCCATGGCACAGCACGAGCGCGTGCGGCTGCCGATGCTCAACGTGATCGTGCAGCATCCGCGCGCGCTGATCGCCGGTACCTTCGCGGCGCTGGCCACCTTCGTGCTGTTCTACCTGATGACGGTGTTCACGCTGAGCTGGGCCACCAGCCGGCTTGGCTATTCGCGCGAGGCGTTCCTGCTGCTGCAGATGGTCGGCGTGCTGTTTTTCGCGCTGACGATTCCGCTCTCCGCGCTGCTCGCCGACCGCCGCGGCAGCCGCTTCACGATGATCGTGTCCACGCTGATCATCCTCGCATTCGGCCTCGGCTTCGCGCCGCTGTTCGAGGCGGGGCACCTGTGGAGTGTGCTGCTGTTCCAGGCGCTGGGGCTGGCCGCGATGGGCTTCACCTACGGCCCGCTCGGTACCGTGCTGGCACAGATGTTTCCGGTGCCAGTACGCTACACCGGGGCCTCGCTGGCGTTCAACATGGCCGGCATCTTCGGCGCGTCGATGGCGCCGTATCTGGCGACCTGGCTGGCAGCGAACCATGGCCTGGCGTGGGTCGGCTACTACCTTTCCGGTGCCGCGCTGATCACGCTGCTGGCGCTGTGGGCGATGCCGCCGCGCGCGGACTGAGGCGACGGTCGAGGCGCGACGCGAATCGCGCGGATCGGCTTGCGTCGCGCGCGGCCAGCCCCATAACGGAAGGACTTTTCCC
>JAJXTX010000354.1 GCA_021783385.1 Pseudomonadota bacterium | reverse complement strand
CCGGTCATTCCTCGGCAGCGTCATAGACCGTGGCCAGAACGGATGCGGCGGCGGCATACAGCAGCGTGGGGACATCTTCGCGCAGGCGCAGAGCCGCCAGCATGGCGGCAATCTGCGGATCATGATGCAGTGGAATGCCCAGCAAACGGGCGCGGGCCAGCAAAGTCTCCAGCGACTCGGCCGGCATCGCCTTCATTTCATGCGAACCATCGGTCAGACGCAGGCTGACCTGGCGTCGGGCCGGGGGAAGAGGTGTGTTCATGCGATTGCCTGCAGCAGCACGGCGCTGTACTTGCCCGAGGGCTGCGGCAGACCGACCTGGCAGCTCAGCTGATCGAGCAGCACGCCGCATGCCGCCAGCCGCTGGCGCAGCGGGGCGAACTGGCGCTCCAGCCGCTGGGCGGTCTGCGCGTATTCGGCCCACAGTCGCACGGAAAGCCGCAGACCGTGCAATTGCAGCTCGCCCTGCAGCGGCCCCAGAGCAGGCAGATCCAGCGCAAACCCCAGGGTCCAGCCCGGGTTGCCGTCGACCGTGTCGTTGATGAACTCCAGCTGCAGTTGCAGCACGTCACGCCCGCCGTCGCCCTGCAGCGGGATCTCGATCATCCAGGCCTGCATGATGCCCGCTTCCAGCTGGGTCACTTCCAGTCGTGCCAGCGCGGCCTTGACGTCACCGTGCAGACGATCCAGCAGCGGGCTCACCTCATCGTCAGAGAGCAGCGGCAGCGGCAGCCGCGCTTGTGCCTGCAGACCCCGTTGCAGCAAGGGTGGCGCGGTGTCGGCACGATTCGGTGGCGGCGGTGATTGCGCGCGTTGATCAAGCAGGCCGGCCAGCCGCAGCAGTGCGCCTTTCCAGTCGTCTTCGACCAGTGCCGCCAGATTGCCCTGCGCGTGAGCCAGTTGTGATTCGAGAAACAGCCCGCTGCGGCTGATCGCCAGGCGCAGCCCCTCACCCTGGGTGATTTCGGCGGGGGTGCGCATGCCGTGTTCGAGCCCGGCCAGTGCGGTACGCAGGTTCGGCGGCAGCTGGCGCAGCATCGGCCGCTGGGCCAGCGCGCCGAGCGTCGCCAGCAGCGGCGCATAGCCATTCTGCTGCGGCAAGCGTTCGCGCAGGGCACGCTGCAGCACCGGATCAGCTGGCTGGGGCAACAGCACTTCCAGCAGTGGCTGCGCGCCCAGGCTCAATACCCGCACCTGGAACTGCGCCGGCAGCTGGTTGCCGGTGATCGCGGTCTCCACCGTCAACGCGCCGATTTGCAGCACCAGCAGTCCCAGCGGGCTCACCCCCAGCGGCCGCGCCGACAGCACGCTGCCGATACGCCAGCTCTGCGCGGTGCTGCCTGCGGCGGCGCCGGCCCAGGTGAGGGCAGCGAGGCTGGTGGGTTGGATGATCAAGGGTAGGCCTGCGCTGGCTCGCTTGGTGATGTCTGAATGGGCTCGTCCTCATGACACATCGGCTGCACGCGGACAAACTTGAGCGCGCGTTCGACAGCTGTCCATCGCGATGCCTGCTACGGGATCGCCAACGCCCGTCGGCGTGCCTGCGGCATGCGTCAGGAACACCCCTCAAGCGATCGCCGTGTCGGTCGATACATCCGTTGCGAGCACAGATGGCAAGAGCGGAGTGGTGGCATGGCGGGTAAAAACGCGGTGAAACGACGAGGTGCCGGCAGCATGCCGTCAGCGGCAACAACGGAGCCGCTGCAGACCGCGGCGGCGCCCGAACCGGCGGCCGACGTGACCGCAGCGCCGGCCGCGCTGGTGTTGCCGGCCGATTGCCGCATCGGCGCGCAGGTCGCCCTGAAGCAGGCGCTGCTGGATGCGCTGGAGACCGACGGCATCGTGCTGGACGGTCGTGCGGTGGAACGCGCCGACACCGCCGCCTTGCAGTTGCTGACGCTGTTTCAGCGTGAGGTGAAGGCGCGTGGCGGCACGTTGAGCTGGTGTGGTGCGAGCGATGCTCTGAATGAGGCGGCGGGCCTGCTGGGCCTGACGCAGATACTGGAATTGCCAGCCGCAGCGTTGGCCTGACTTGGGGTAGCAACATGGCAAATATTCTTGCGGTAGACGATTCGGCTTCCATGCGCGGCATGGTGGCCTTCACCCTGCGCGGTGCCGGGCATGCGGTGACCGAGGCCGAAAACGGCCAGCTGGCGCTGGACGTGGCTCGCGGAGGCACCTTCGATCTGGTGCTTGCCGATGTCAACATGCCGGTGATGGACGGCATCAGCATGGTGCGCGAGTTGCGCGCGATGGACGCCTACCGTGGCGTGCCGATCCTGATGCTGACCACCGAATCGCATACCGAGAAAAAGATGGAGGGCAAGGCGGCCGGCGCCACCGGCTGGCTGGTCAAGCCGTTCGATCCGGAGCAGCTGCTGGCCACCGTCAAGCGCGTGCTGGGCTGAGATCTGTCATGAGCGTGGTCGACCTGTCCCAGTTCCACAAGACCTTTTTCGATGAGAGCCGGGAAGGACTTGATGCGATGGAAGCGGCGCTGCTGGCGCTGGATGCCGGTTCAGACGACAGCGAGCTGGTGCACACGATTTTCCGCGCGGCGCATTCCATCAAGGGTGGCGCGGCCACGTTCGGTTTCACCGACGTGGCCGCGTTCACCCATGTCGCCGAATCGCTGCTGGAGGAAGTGCGCAGCGGGCGTCGTCCGGTGGATGCGGAACTGACCGACCTGCTGCTGCGCTCGGTCGATTGCCTGCGGGTCATGCTCGACCGCTCCAGCAGCGGGCAGCCGGTGGTCGATGCCGCAAGCGAAGATCTGCGTGCCGAGCTGGTGCGGCTGGTCAG
>JAJXTX010000353.1 GCA_021783385.1 Pseudomonadota bacterium | reverse complement strand
TTTGCCGCGCTCAAGCCCGGTGGCCTGTGGGTGATCATCGACCACGTGGCGCCGGCCGGCTCCGGCATGGCCGACACCGACACGCTGCACCGGATCGACCCGGCCATCGTCAAGAAGCAGGTGGAGGCGGCCGGCTTCGTCTTCGACGGCGCCAGCAACGCGCTGCGCAACCCGAACGATCCGCACACCATCAAGGTGTTCGACAAGTCGATACGCGGCCACACCGACCAGTTCATGTACCGCTTCCGCAAGCCGGCGAAATAACCGGCAGGCCCGCCGGACTTGCGGCGGGTGGACCAGCGTGCCGAGTAGAGGGAATGCCATGTGGACTGCGATCACCCGTGAAGTGAGCCCCGCCTTGGGCGACTGCGAGCTGTCGTATGTGCCGCGTGAGCCCATCGACGTGGCGCGCGCGGTGAGCCAGCACCACGCCTATCGGCGCGCGCTGGAGGGCCTCGGCTGCCGCGTGCTGAGCCTGCCGGCCGAACCGACGCAGCCCGATTCGGTGTTCGTCGAGGACGTGGCGATCGTGCTGGACGAGGTTGCGGTGCTGACGCGGCCCGGCGCCGCCTCGCGCCGGGCCGAGGTGGCCGGCGTCGCCGTGGCGTTGAACCACTACCGGCCGCTGCTGGCGCTGGAGGCGCCCGCCACGCTGGACGGCGGCGATGTGCTGCGGCTCGGCCGGACGCTCTTCGTGGGGCAATCGGCGCGCAGCAATGCCGAGGGTATCGGGCAGCTGCGCGCGTTGCTGGCTAGCCATGGCTACGCGGTGCAGGGCGTGCCTATCCACGGTTGCCTGCACCTGAAATCCGCCGTGACCCAGCTCGCCGACGACAGCCTGCTGCTGCAGCCCGCGTGGGTGGACCGCGAGCAGTTCGCGGGCTTCCGTATCATCGAGGTCGACCCGGCCGAACCGCACGCCGCCAACGTGCTGCGCATCGGCAACGCGCTGCTGATGCCCGCCAGCTTCCCGCGCACCCGCCAGCGGCTGATCGCCGCAGGCTTCCACGTCGCCACCGTCGACGTTTCCGAGCTGCAGAAAGCCGAAGGCGCCGTCACCTGCTGCAGCCTGGTGTTTCGCGGGGCGGAGTGAGCCCGGTGGTGGCGATCGGCACGGCGTCGGCGCGGCGCCGCATGACGCTTACCGGCGCAGGCGCTTGGCATTGCTTCGTGCACGCTGGTGAAAGGGTGCCAGCCCTGCCTGCGTGATCTGCGCCGCGGCGTGTGTGACATCGCTGATCGACGCCGCACGCGTCGGGCCCATCCACGGCTGCATGCTCCGCAGCATCATCGACTGACACACTTCGGCCGCCCGGAACGACATCGCCAGCGCCGAGTCCGCGGACGCGCTGGTTTTTTCCTCGACCATGCGCCGCATCTCGCGCTGATCCGACGCACTCGGATCAGCGCCCATGGTCGCCATGATCCGGCCTCTGCGCGCAATGACTTCGCCGGATGCCCACAGCATTTCGCCGGAACGTGTAGCCAGATCCATCCAGAGCGAGAGCGAAGGGGCGAAAGGTGGATTCGGGCGGCGCGCGTGAAGTTTCATCGGGAGTCTCGTGGGAATGTTCCCTGCCTTGTGGCGCAGACGGGGTGACGACGCGGTGACTGCGCTGGCGCTGGCCGGAAATTCCGGGACGCATGGCCGCCACGCCTGCGCTCGACGGATGCTGCGGGGTGGCCGCGTCGGCAGCGTGATTGGTGCCACAATCGACCTGCTTTGCAGGCGAAAACCATGACCGATACGACCGAAGCGGTGCGTGCGCAATTCGGCGCGTTGGCCGACCATATGGCCGGGCAGCGCGATGCCATTCTGCAGCACTGGCGTCTGGCGGCGGCGAATGCCGGCGATCTGGCGATCGCTTCCTCGCTGACGCGCCGGCAGTTCAATGACCATATTCCGGGCGTCATTCTGGCGTTTGTCCGCACCCTGCGCGCTGCGGGTGAGGTCAGCAAGCAGTCGCTGCGGCGCGAAAAAGAGCAGGTGACGGAGCACGGCCTGCAGCGTTGGCAGCAGGGCTACCAGCTGCATGAGCTGGCCAGCGAGTGGGGCTACCTGCAGATCTGCCTGATGGAGGAACTCGAAAGCTATGCGATGAACCATTCCGGGCTGGAGATCAGCGTCATGCCGACCGCGCGTCGCGCGCTGGCGCGGCTGTGCTGGGACGGCATTGCCGAAAGCACCGAGCAGTACTGGCGCCTGCATCAGACCGAAGCGGCGGGCAATGTCCGCGACCTCGAGCAGGCACTGGCCACCCTGAACGAACTGGAGCGGGCGCGGGCGGAGGCGTGGCGCGAGGCGGCGCATGATCTCAAAGGCAGTGTGACCGTGGTCAAGGGCGCGGCCTCCATACTGCAGATCGACGACGTACCGGAGCCGGTGCGCCTGCAATTTTTCGACCGGCTGCAAAAAGGCGTGTCGTCGCTGCATGAAATGCTCAACGACCTGATGAGCCTGGCGCGACTGGAAGCCGGGCACGAGCAGCGCGTCATCACTACCTTCGATGCCGCCATCCTGCTGGCCGAGTTCTGTGCCGTGTCGCTGCCGCTGGCGCGTGAGCGCGGCCTGCGCCTGGACGTGCAAGGGCCCGATTCGCTGCTGGTGGAAGGCGACCGGGCGAAGATCCAGCGTATTTTGCAGAACCTGCTGCTCAACGCGATCAAGTACACGCCGCGCGGCGGCGTAACGGTGATCTGGGGAATGGCGAACGGCGAGCATGGCAAGCGCTGGATGTTCTGCGTACAGGACACCGGCCCCGGGCTGAATGCCGACTCCGATACACCGCTGGCCCACCAACTGCA
>JAJXTX010000352.1 GCA_021783385.1 Pseudomonadota bacterium | reverse complement strand
CCTTTTCATGGAGATGGAAGCGCTCCAGCTGGGTCGCGTGGGCGCGCGACTTCACCGTTTCCGGGCGCGCCTGCACGATGTACAGCTTGCCGGTATGACCGTCCTTCGCCCACTCGATGTCCATCGGGCGGCCATAGTGCTGTTCGATGATCAGCGACTGCCGGGCCAGTTCCTGCACATCGTCATCGCTGATGCAGAAGCGGCTGCGCAGCTCGATCGGCGTGTCCTCGGTTTTCACGCGTTCGCCAGGGGCGCTGGAATAAACCATGCGCAGCTGCTTGGCGCCAAGATTGCGCCGCAGTACAGCGGGTTTGCCGTCACGCAGGGTCGGCTTGAAAACGTAGAATTCGTCCGGATTGACCGCGCCTTGCACGACCATCTCGCCGAGGCCATAGCTGCCGGTGACGAAGACCACGTCGCGAAAGCCCGATTCGGTGTCCAGCGTGAACAGCACGCCGGCGGCGCCCACGTCCGAGCGCACCATCAGCTGCACGCCGGCGGAGAGAAACACGTCCTCGTGCTTGTAGCCCTGATGCACGCGATAGGCGATCGCGCGGTCGTTGTAGAGCGAGGCAAACACTTCCTTGACCTTGTGCAGCACGTCGTCGATGCCGACCACGTTGAGGAAGGTTTCCTGCTGGCCGGCGAACGAGGCGTCCGGCAGATCCTCGGCGGTGGCGGAGGAGCGCACCGCGACGGCGATGTCTGTGATGTTTTGCGATCGTCCCTGATCGCCAGAATCAAGAACCGGCCTGCCATGGCCGGACTCTTCACCAAGAGCGTCCTGACACAACTTGTCGTAGGCCTGGCGGATCGCCTGTTCGAGTTCGGCCGGCAGGGCGGTGTCGACGATCCAGCCGCGGATCTGCTTGCCGGCGGCGACCAGCGTGTCGACGTCGTCGACGTCGAGCCCGGCAAGGCGCTGCTGGATGCGTTCGGCCAGCCCGCTTTTTTCCAGATATTGCTGAAATGCATCGGCGGTGGTGGCGAATCCGCCGGGTACCGACACGCCCAGCTTGGCGAGGTTGCCGATCATTTCACCGAGCGAGGCATTCTTGCCGCCAACCTTGCCCAGGTCAGTCATGCGCAGTTGGTCGAGCCAAAGCACCAGGTCGTTCAAGGGAGTTTCCTCGCGAGCGCTAAAAGGGAATCAGGGGATGGGTGCCGCACGCAGGCCCGAAGCGGGTTGCATAGAACTGGTATTGTCCGCTGCCGATGATGCGCAGCACAAGAAGACCATTGCCATGCCTTGCCGTTCCAACTGCATACCAGTCGGCACAGGGTCCATCGGCGACAGCGCCATGCGCTTGGGTTATGGTGCGGCAGACGCATTCCAGCGACCGGGCCGATGTATGCAGCGAACGGTTTATTTCATCTCCGACTCCACTGGTATTACCGCGGAGACGATCGGCAACAGCATCCTGGCCCAGTTTGAAGGCGTGCAGTTTGACAAGCACCGCCTGCCGTTCACCGATAACGCGCAGAAGGCGGAGGCGGCGGCGCTGCGCATCAAGACCCGCTACGCGCAGAGCGGTCAGCGGCCGATCGTGGTCAACACCATGGCCGAGCGCGCGCTGTGCGACATCGTCGCCGCCAGCGGCGCGCTGATGCTGGACGTGTTCGCGCCGTTCATCGGTCCACTGGAGGAGGAGCTGGGCGCCAAGCGTTCGGGCGCGGTCAATCGTTCACACGGCATGGTCGATTTTGCCAAGTACGAGGCGCGCATCAATGCGACCAACTACGCGCTCACGCATGATGACGGCATGGACGTCGATTACGCGCAGGCCGACCTGATCCTGGTCGGCGTATCGCGCTCGGGCAAGACACCGACCTGCCTCTACATGGCCTTGCATTACGGTGTCAGCGCCGCCAACTATCCGCTGACCGACGAGGACCTTGAGCGACTCGAACTGCCGCCGCGCCTGCGCGCCTACCGCGATCGGCTGTTCGGGCTCACCATCGACGCGCAGCGGCTGGCGCAGATCCGCGAACAGCGCCGCGCCGGCAGCCGTTACGCCACGCTCAAGCAATGCCGCTGGGAGCTGGAGCAGGCCGACCGGCTGATGCGCCATGCCGGCATCCCCAGCCTCAACACCACGCATGTGTCGATCGAGGAGATCGCCAGCAAGATCTTCGACCGCTTCGGTATCGAGCGGACCATGTTCTGAATGAGTGTCTGGAGTGTTGTGCCGCGATGAGTGCCGTACTCGATAGCCGATCCAACCTGCTGCCTGGGCGCTTCGGCTTCCTGATGGGGCTTTACGCCGAAAACTACCATCGACTGGCGCGGCTGTTCGCGCCGCAGACGCTGCAGCCCGGGCGCTACGTCTCAGCCGTTGACGACGGGCTGGACGTGCACCTGCATCTGCAGGAATGCCATCCCTACACGCTGGAACTGGAACTCACCTACGACTTTGTCGATGCACATACCGGTCGGCGCGCGCCGTCGGCGCAGCTGCGCATGTACACCGATGCGCACGTGGCCGAGGCGCTGCACTGCCATCCCGGCCGGCATCTGTGGCAGGTGCTGGGGCCGTTTCCCCCGGCACACTCGGTGTTGCAGCATCGGCTGCGCATGAACGGCTTTCTCACGCGCTGGCTGGAATACCTCGGCGAGCAGGGGCATGCGCGCGGCACGCTGCAGCCGCGGCAGGGCGACTGAGCTTTCTTCGGCACGGCATGGCCGCAAACGGCAGGCAACAAAAAACCCGCACAGGGCGGGCTTCGTGCTTGGTGGCGGAGCGGACGGGACTCGAACCCGCGACCTCCGGCGTGACAGGCCAGCATTCTAACCAACTGAACTACCGCTCCCC
>JAJXTX010000351.1 GCA_021783385.1 Pseudomonadota bacterium | reverse complement strand
GCTTCGGCATAGCCGCGATAGCGCTCGAAAAATTCCGGGTAATGGCTGGAGGCGTCACCCAGGAAGGCGATGCGGCGACAGCCGCGTTCCAGCAGATGGGTCGCCACGGCGTGCCCACCGCTGAAGTTGTCACAGCCGATGGAAACCCCGGGCTGGTCCGGCAGCACCGCGCCCCAGCGCACGAAACGCGTGCCCTGGGCCACCAGTTTTTCCAGCTTGTCGCGATAGGCCAGGTAGTCGCCGTAGCCGAGCAGGATGATGCCGTCGGCCTTCTTGCTGTCGGCGAAATCGGCGTGCCAGTCGCGCGAGAACTGCTGGAACGAGATCAGCAGGTCATAGCCCTGCTGGGCGCAGGCGCGGGTGATCGAGCCGAGCATCGACAGGAAAAACGGGTTGATGTGGGACTCGTCGGCGGTGGGGTCCTCGAACAGCAGCAGCGCCAGCGTGCCGGAGTACATGCGGCGCAGGCTGGAGGCGTTCTTGTCGACCTTGTAGTTGAGCTGCTCGACCGCCGCCTGGATGCGGCGGCGGGTTTCCTCGTTGACCAGCGGGCTGCCGCGCAGCGCACGCGATACGGTGGCCTGGGACACCCCGGCCAGGTGGGCGATATCGATGGATGTCGCTTTTCCCTTGCTACGCACGGTGATCCGCAACCCTATGGCAACACGGCATGACGTTGGCCATGGCGGCCTGAACGCTGCCAGCTGCTGCGAATCCTAGCTGCTTTGCCGCTCGCCCGCCGGATGATGCACTGCCGCAGCATGCGCCCGGCGGGCCGACACCCGCCGGGCGCGTGCTCAGGCGTGCATGTCCTCCAGCTCGATGCCTTTGGTCTCGCGCACCGCGTACAGCACGAACAGCAGCGAGAGCAGCGCAAACCCCGCGTACAGCCCGTAGGCGAAGGTCAGCCCGATCTGCGCCAGCGGCGGGAAGCTGTAGCTGATCGCGAAGTTGGCCAGCCACTGCGCCGCCGCGGCCACCGCCAGCGCGGTGGCACGGATGCGGTTGGGGAACATCTCGCCCAGCAGCACCCACACCACCGGCCCCCAGCTCACGCCGAAAAACACCACGTAGGCATTCGCCGCCACCAGCGCCACCATGCCCAGCGAGCCCGGCAGGCTGAGCGCGGCGCCGCTGCCGGTGGCCTGCGAAAAGCACCATGCCATCAGCGCCAGGGTAATCGCCATGCCGGCCGAACCGATCACCAGCAGCGGCTTGCGACCGATCTTGTCGACCAGCGAGATCGCCACCAGCGTCACCAGCACATTGACGATCGAGGTGACCACGGTGATCTTGAACGAATCGGCTTCGCTGAAACCGACCGAGTGCCACAGCGTGGACGAGTAGTAGAAGATCACGTTGATGCCCACGAACTGCTGGAACACCGACAGCAGGATGCCGATCCACACCACCGGCAGCAGGCCGGCTGCGCTGCCGCGCAGATCGCGCAGGCGCGGGCGATGCTCCGAGCGCAGGCTGTCCCCGATATCCTGCAGCTTCTTGTCCAGCGCGCTGTCGTTGTGCATGTCCAGCACCTGGCGCAGCACCACCCTGGCCTCGGCCAGCCGGTCCTTGGCCACCAGATAGCGCGGCGACTCCGGCACGCCCAGCACCAGCAGGCCGTAGATCAGCGCCGGAACCGACGCCACCAGGAACATCCAGCGCCACGCCGCCAGCCCCAGCCACAGCGGGCCGGAGGCAGCCCCGGCCATGCCAGCCAGCCAGTAGTCGCTCGACAGCGCCGCAAAGATGCCCAGCACGATCGCCAGCTGCTGCATCGAGCCGAGCCGGCCGCGGATGCGCGCCGGGGCCACCTCGGCGATATAGGTGGGCGCGATCACCGACGCCACGCCCACGCCGATGCCACCAACCAGTCGCCACAGGATCAGATCCCACGGGGCCATCGCCAGTCCGGAGCCCAACGCGCTGGCCACCAGCAGCACGGCTGCCACCTGCATGGTGCGGACGCGGCCGAAGCGGTTGGCCAGCATGCCGGCATACCACGCGCCCAGCGCCGAACCGAGCAGCGCGCAGGACACCGTGAAGCCGATTTGCGCGGCATCCAGCATGAAGGCGCCGCGGATCGCGTCGACAGCGCCGTTGATCACCGCCGTGTCGAACCCGAACAGGAAGCCACCCAGCGCCGCTGCCGCCGAAATCAGCACCACCCGCATCGTGGCGTGCTGCCCCAAACCGTCTGTCGCATCCGCTGTCGCCATGGTGTCTCCCCCGTGATGGTCGTCAAAGTCGCCCGATTCTGTGCCGCACCCGCATACGTGTCCGATTGAATACGTATGCATTGCTCCACCGTCGAGGTTACCCCGCCGCGTTGATCACTGCCAGAAAGTCACGGCCATAGCGCTTGAGCTTGGCTTCGCCGACGCCGCTGATGGTGGCCAGCTCGTCCTCGTTGGCCGGCAGCGCGCGCAGCATCGCCAGCAACGTGGCGTCATGAAAAACCACATAGGGCGGCACGCCGTGCTGCCTGGCCAGCTGCGCGCGCAGCGCGCGCAGTGCATCCCACATCGACTGCTCGTAGGCCTCGATGCCAAGACTGCCGCCGCCCGCCACCAGCTGGCTGTCGCGCCGGCGCCGCGCGCCGCGCTCGGGGCGGACGTCCTCGCGCAGTCTCACCGGCACGCCGCCGCTGAGCACCGCGCGGCTGGCCGCGGTGAGCCGCAGCGTGCCATAGCCTTCGGCGTCCGCTTCCAGCAGGCCGGCCGCGAGCAGCTGACGGAACACCGAGCGCCACTGCCTCTCGTCGAGCTCGGCGCCGATGCCGAAGGTACTCAGGCGGTGATGCTCCAGGCTCAGCACGCGC
>JAJXTX010000350.1 GCA_021783385.1 Pseudomonadota bacterium | reverse complement strand
CCATCGCCGACAAGCTGCACGCCAGCAACGGCCAGGTGGCGCTGGCGTGGCTGCTGAAGCGCGCGCCGGTGATGCTGCCGATTCCCGGCACCTCCAGCGTTGAACACCTGCAGGAAAACGTGGCCGCCGCCCAGCTCACGCTGACCGATGAGGATTACGCCGCGCTGGAAGCTGCCGCGCGCTGAGCGCGCGGCGCACCAGCGAAGTGTGCGTACCGGTGAAGCTCGGACTGCCGCGAGGATCGGACCCCTCTGCGGAACTCGTCCGTGGTTCCGCAGTCCATGCCATGGCATGCCTTGAAAGTCAGTGGATTGAGCCGCCGCCAAGCACCTGCGGCAGTCGGGTTACAGATGGATCTCACCGGGAAAACCCATGCACCCAGCGATTCGATTTCGCCGCGCCACGGCGCTCTCCCTGACCGCGTTCATCAGTCTCGCGGCGCTCGGCCAGACGGCTCCTGCGCCTTCACCGGACGCCGCCGTGACGCTGGCGCCCATGGTGGTGACGGGTGTCCAGCCGGGTCCCGCGCTGTGGAAGGTCAGCAAGGACGGTCACGTGATGTGGGTGCTTGGAACCACCTCTCCGCTGCCGAAGGGCATGCACTGGGACTCGTCCAAGCTGGAAAGGCTGATCGCCTCATCGCAACAGGTGCTCAGGCCACCAGCCATGGAAATTGGCGTGAAAGCCGGTTTCTGGGGGCAGCTGTTCCTGATCCCTTCGATGGTCGGACTGAAGAAACTTCCGGATGGCGAGACGTTGCAGCAGGTGCTCCCGTCCGACTTGTACCGCCGCTGGCTGGTGCAGAAAAACAAGTACCTGCGCTACAGCTGGGGCGTCGAGCGCCTGCGGCCGACGTTTGCGGGAGACAAGCTGTATACCGCCGCGCTCAGTCACTCGGGCCTCACTGATGGCGACGTGGTGGAAAAGGCCGTCTATGCCGCCGCCGGACGCGACAAGGTCGCCATCACGAATACTTCCTATCGGCTGATGCTGGCTGATCCGCGCAGTGCCGCGAAGCAGTTCAAGCAAATGACGATGCAGGACCAGCAATGCCTCGCGGATGCGCTGGACGCCATCGATCAGGATTTCTCGCAAGCCACCGAACGGGCGAATGCCTGGGCGACCGGCGACCTGCAGGCGCTGGGCAAGATTCTCTCCGTCAGGCAGCAGGATGATTGCCTTTCCGCCATTGGCAGCACCGACTTTGCCAAGAAGATCGGCATGACCGATCTGCCCAGCCGTGAGCGACTGGCCTGGATCAAGGCTGCGGAGGCTGCGCTGACGCACGACGCCCAATCGGTGGCTCTGCTGCCGATGGAAAACATCCTCGGCGGCAATGGCTATCTGAGCGGGCTGCAGGCGGACGGCTACACCGTGCAATCGCCCGACCGGCGGTGAAAAATCGCCAGCCTGTTGCAACCGCCGTCGAACGCACGGGTGGCGTTGCCCTGTGCGAAATGCGAAGTCATTGGCTTCAGCCAATTCAGCGGATTTCACGCGGCTCCGTCGGAGATGCCCGGAGACGGTCTCACCACGGCGCTCGATAAAATGGTGTCAAGAAAAATTTCGACACTTTTCCTCACCTGAGTGGTGTCGAACCTCAGCCAACCGTCCCGTTCCTGCCGAGCGTAGCTTGCGCTAGCAAGCGAAGTCGAAGCGCTGAATGGTCGATGCTCTTCGACTTCGGCGCTGCGCGCCTACGCTCAGGGCGAGCGGGGGCGTGGGCCAGCTCGGTTGGGCGCGAATCAGGTTTCCTCACGCCCGCAGGGACGATCACATTTTCCCTGTCAGCATGCTTCAGCGAGTGCCGGCGCCACACGGAGCGCCGGCATCGTGCTGCCGCCTAATGCCCGCTGGCGAGGCAGGGTTGCGAAGTGCCGGCCGGCGGTGCATCCGAAGGCCACGCGGCCTTGGTAAGCGTCACGGAGCCCTGGCCCTGGAAGACTGTTGCGGAGTGGCCCAGTTGCAGCAGATAGCTGCCGGCCGGGCGCTGCCAGCGCTGATGGGTACCGTCGAAGTTGGTCAGCAGGCGCGGGTCGGCCACCACTTGCAGGTGCGCGGACTGGCCCGGCTTCAGGCTGACCCGGCACCATCCCGCCAGCCGCCGCACGCTGCCGCTGCCGGGCAGCGTCGCGTACAACTGCGGTACGTCGACGCCTTCGCGCGAACCGCGATTGGTCACCGTGAACGATGCCACGACGCGGCCGTGGTCGATGCGCGGCTTGAAATCGCTGTAGGCGAAATGCGTGTAGCCCAGGCCGTAGCCGAACGGGAACAGCGGCTGGATCCCTTTGCGCTGATACCAGCGGTAGCCGACATCGGCGCCTTCGATGTTGTAGTCCACCTGCTCAGCCGGCTGGCCCTGGGGTGGCAGGCCGATGGCGGCCAGGCCGGCGCCCGGGATTTGCGGGCGTGGCAATTGCGCTTCGTTGCGCGGCCAGGTTACCGGCAGGCGTCCGGCCGGATCGACTTCGCCGTACAGCAGCCGCGCGATCGCCTCGCCGCCGGCCGCGCCGGGATACCACGCTTCCAGCACCGCGCCCACCTTGTCCAGCCATGGCATCGCGACCGGACCGTTGTTTTCCAGCACAACGATGGTGTGTGGGTTGGCCCTGGCCACGGCAGCGACCAGCGCGTCCTGGTCGTCGGGCAAGGTCATGTGCGGCAGGTCGAAGCTTTCCGCCGCCCACTGCTCCACGAATACCACCGCGACAGTCGAATGCGCTGCCAGCCGGGCGGCGGCGGCCACATCCTTGCCATCGGCATAGCTCACCTTGCCGTGCGCACGCTGCATGATCGCCGCCAGCGGCGCGGAGGGCTGGTAGATGC
>JAJXTX010000349.1 GCA_021783385.1 Pseudomonadota bacterium | reverse complement strand
GACTGCGGCAGCGCCGCCAGCAATTCGGACCGCTCATCACGCACTGCGGCGATTTCCGCCGCACTGACTGATGGATTCACCGCGCGCAGCGCCAGCAGTCGCGACAGCTCCGCATCCAGTTCGGCGCTGGCCAGCGCCAGCGCTTCGCTGATGCTCGCCTGCGCGCGGACGCCGGCCAGCGCTTCGCTGCGTTCGAGCATCGGCGGCACCAGCTTGCCGAGGAACTTGCGGTAGCGCGCCACCTCGATGTTGCGGTCGCCGGCCTTGCGCAGGGCGATCTCGCTGGGTGCGAAGTCGGCGCGCTCGGCCAGTCGGGTATCCACCGTGACCACGATCGGCAGCGCCGGCAGGAAGCGTTCGGCGTCGAGCCGGCGGTGCGCCACGCATTCCAGCAGGTAGACGCATTGCAGCAGGGCGGTGCGTGGCGGCAGCACGTCGTCGACCATGAACGCGGCGTTGCCCTGCTCGCCGGACAGCGCCAGATCCAGCGCGCCGGCCACCAGCGGATGATCCAGCCGCAGCAGCGGCAGCTCCTCGCGCGCCAGCGCCACCTCGCGCGCGAAGGTGACGGACTGCGGACCCTCGGCGAAGCCGGGCAGGGCATCGGTGGAGAGGTATTGCGGATCGAGCAGCAGCACCTGGCCACCAAGCTCCTCGGCATGGATGCCGAACGCCTCCAGCAGGCGCTGCACGAACGCGTCGCGGCCGGGGTCCTGGTCGTCGCGGGCGAATGCCTGCTGCAGCTCGTCGGCGTGCAGGTCGCGGCTGGCGGCCAGTTCCAGCAGATGGTCGCGACCGGCAAGCATCAGCTCGGCCATCTGCTGGTGGCTGGCACGGGTCTCGGCCAGCAGCGCATCCAGCTCCTGGTCGCGGTTGTCGTCGCCGCGTGCGTGCTCGTCGGCCAGCCGCGCCAGCGGTTCGGCGTAGCGGCGCAGCAGCTCGCGGCCATCGGCCGGGCTGCTGCGGAATGCATCGATGCCCTCGTCGTACCAGCGCGCCAGCACGTGCTGGGCGCTGTCGGCCACGGCCAGGATATGGATGTGGATGTCGTGCCGCTGGCCGATGCGGTCGAGCCGGCCGATCCGCTGTTCGAGCAAGTCCGGATCGAGCGGCAGGTCCCACAGCACCAGCCGGTGCGCGAACTGGAAGTTGCGGCCTTCCGAGCCGATCTCCGAGCACAGCAGCAGGCGCGCGCCATCGGGTTGGGCGAAAAACGCCGCGTTGCGGTCGCGCTGGATGATGCCCAGGCCTTCGTGGAAGCGCGCCACGCCCACGCCGCTGCGCGTGCGCAGCGCGTCCTCCAGCGCCAGCACCTTGGCCTGGCTGCGGCAGATCAGCAGGAATTTGTCGCGCGGGTGCTGGTCGAGCAGGCGGACCAGCAGCTCGATGCGCGGATCGCCGGCGTAGTCCACCTCGAGCAGTCCTGGCGGCTGCTGGATGTCGGCGTGGAACTCGGCCAGCAGTGACTGGCGCGCGACTTCGTCCAGCGCGTCGGCCGGCAGCAGGTGCCATTCGGGTACGCGGCGGGGAAAGCCGCCGATGCTGGCGCGACGGTTGCGGAACATCGCGCGGCCGGTGCCGTGGCGGTCGATCAGGGCCGCCAGCAGTTCGCGTGCACTGGCGGGTTCGGCGCTGTCCACCAGCAGCGCGGTGAGCGCCGCATCGCCGTCAAACGCCCCGGCGAGCGTCTGACGATCGGTCGCGCCGAGCGGCTCGCCGTCGAGCAGCTTGTCGGCGATTTTCGACAGCGTCTGGTAGGTCTCGGCCTCGGCCAGATAGCCGTCCAGATCGTGGTAGCGCTGCGGATCAAGCAGGCGCAGGCGGGCGAAGTGGCCGCTGCGACCCAACTGCTCGGGGGTGGCGGTAAGCAGGATCACGCCGGGAATCGCCGCCGCCAGTTGCGCCACCATCGCATAGCGCGGGCTGGCCGCTTCCGGCGACCAGGCGAGGTGGTGCGCCTCGTCGACCACCAGCAGGTCCCACGGCGCCGCCAGCAGCTGCGCGGCGTACTTCGGCGAGCCTTCCAGAAAGCCGAAGTCGGCGATCACCAGCTGCTCGTCCTCGAACGGATTGCTGGCGTGGCCGGATGCCTCGGCCGACTCGCCGTGCTCGCTGCTGTCCTGGCTCAGCGCCTCGCAGCGTTCCTCATCGTAGATCGCAAAGCTGAGGTTGAAGCGGCGCAGCAGCTCGACGAACCACTGATACACCAGCGTGTCGGGCAACAGCAGCAGCACGCGCGACGCGCGCCCGGTGGCGAGCTGGCGGGCGATGATCATGCCCGCCTCGATGGTCTTGCCCAACCCCACCTCGTCGGCCAGCAGCACCCGTGGCGGACGTCGCGCCGCCGCGATGCCGGCCACGCGCAGCTGGTGCGGCACCAGCCCGATGCGTGCTGCGCCCAGCCCCCACGCGGGCGAGCGACGCGCCGTGGCGCGCCGCTGCAGTCCTTCCAGCCGCAGCTCGAACTGCGCCACCGGGTCGGTGCGGCCACCGATCAGGCGATCGTCGGCCTGGCTCACGCTCTGCTCGTCGTCGAGCTGCCCCTCTTCCAGTTCGCGGCCCTCGCCGCGGTAGATCAGCAGGCCGTCGCGGATCTCCACCCGTTCCACCAGGAACGCGATGCCCTTGCCGGCCACGCGCTGCCCGGCACGAAACTCGGCGCGCAGCAGCGGCGCGGAGTCGATCGCGTAGGGTCGCAGCACGCCGGCCTTGGCAAACAGCACCTGCACTCCGCGCCCTTCGACGCGCAGCACGGTGCCCAGGCCCAGCTCGGGTTCGGCAGAGGAGATCCAGCGTTGACCAGGTACGAACATTGCGCCGCCGCGTTGCT
>JAJXTX010000348.1 GCA_021783385.1 Pseudomonadota bacterium | reverse complement strand
TGGTGCCGGAAATAGGAATCGAACCTACGACCTACGCATTACGAATGCGCCGCTCTACCAACTGAGCTATTCCGGCAAACAGCCGCAGATTTTACGCGGCCGGTGGCCGCTGGCGCAAGCGACGCTGCATGGCGTGACCGTTCAACCCGCGTCGGGTCGCGGCGCGGCCGGCTCGGAGAGCACGGCGCGCTGGCCCGGGCGGGCAGCGCGATAACCGCGCGCGGCCAGCGCGTCACCATCCGCTGCGCTGCCGTAGTGGTACAGCAGCAGCTGGGCGCGCAGGGCCGGATCGGGATATTCGCGTTCAAGATCGTCCACGCCGGTGTGCGAGGGATTGCCGACCAGACCGCAGTCGTGGGCGATCAGCTCGCGGCCGCCGGCAAAGCGCGTCAGCACTTCGGGAATCGGCCGGGTGTCGCCGGTGTAGACGAAGCTACCGTCCAGCGCGAGCCCGTGCGAGGTGCCGGGCACATGGTGGCGCGTGGCGAAGACGTCGAACCACAGGCCGTCCAGCCAGAAGCCGCGCGTGCACGGCAGCAGGCGGAACGCCTCCCAGTAGTTGGCGCCGCCCTCGGCCAGCGCACCCGGGTAATCGGCCACCCGCGCGTGCAGCCAGGGCAGCACGCCGGCATGCACAAACACCTTGGTGGTGCCGCGCAGCTGCTCGTCGAACCACAGCCGGAAAAACAGCCGCTCCAGCCCCGCCACGTGATCCATGTGGGTATGCGTGATGTACAGCGCGCGCGGCGGCGCGCCGTACGCCGCCAGGTAGCGATCCAGCGTGTCGGGGCCGCAGTCGATCAGCAGCACCGGTTTGCCATCACGCTCCAGCACGGCGGCGGCGGAGCCCAGCTCCACCGCATGCGCCGCCCCCACACCGAGGAAATGCAGATGCCAGTTCATGCGTTGAAGGTTCGCTCGTAGTGTTCAAGCAGCGGCTGCCACAGCGCCTGATCGAATGCCGCCTCGCCCTGCGCGGCCGCGCCCAGTTTCAGCAGCGAACGGCGCAGGCGGCGCAGGTTGGACTGCCGCCACGCCGGAGCCGGCGGCTGCAGCCGGCCGCGATCGAAGTCGATCAGGTACAGCGCATCGGCGGCCACCAGCACATTGTGCGCATTCAGGTCGGCATGCCGGATACCGGCCCGATGAAAGCGCGCCACCAGCGTGCCGACCGCGGCGGCCAGCGCGCCGTCCAGCCGCCCCGCCGCCAGGCACGCGGCCAGCGTCGATGCGTTGGCGATGCGGCAAGTGATCAGGTCGGCGGTATAGAACAGCCCGCGCCGGCAATAGCGTGCCGCCACCACCTTCGGCCCGGGCAGGCCGAGCCGGTCGATCTCGCCGAGCAGGCGAAACTCCGCGAAGGGACGCGTGCGGTCGGCGCCGGTCCACAGGTAGCGGTCGTCGATCCATGCCGCCACCAGACCGCCGCGACGATAGTGCCGCAGCACCCATTCGCCCGACGGGCGGCCGATGATCGCCACGCCGCCGCGGCCACCCGGCTGGATCGTCAAGTCGCCGCGCCTGCGCCAGTAATCCGGCACAAACCAGTCATGCTCGACTTGCGGCGACGCCGCGGCGTCAAACAGAATCGCGCCGGCCGCATCTTTGCGAATATGTTCCTGCATCATCAATGCTGCCGGATTCCTGTCACCGTACCGTTCCCCGCGATTCTAGCCCAAGCCCCATGCCAGCTCCCGCCTCGATCTGCCTGCTGCGCACCTCCGCCATCGGCGATGTCACCCACGTGGTGCCGCTGCTGCGCACGCTGCAGCAGGCGTGGCCGCAGACCTCGCTGACCTGGGTCATCGGCAAACTCGAGCGCCAGCTGGTCGGCGATCTGCCCGGCGTGGAGTTCATCACGTTCGACAAGCGCGCCGGCTGGGCCGGCATGCGCGCGGTGCACGCTGCGCTGCGCGGACGGCGCTTCGATGCCCTACTGCAGATGCAGGTGGCGCTGCGCTCGAACCTGCTGAGCCTGGGTATCCGTGCCGATCGACGCATCGGCTACGACCACGCGCGCTCGAAGGACCTGCACGGGCTGGTGGTCAACCAGCGCATTCCCGCGCGCAGCGGCGAACACGTGCTGGACGCGATCGGCAGCTTCTGCGAACCGCTCGGGCTCAGGCAGGCGCAGGTGCGCTGGGATATCCCGATTCCCGACGAGGCGCGGGCCTGGGCGGCGGCCCAGCTGCCCGGCGACACACCGACCCTGCTGGTCAGCCCCACGTCCAGCCACGCCCTGCGCAACTGGCGCGCGGAACGCTACGCCGCCGTGATGGATCACGCTGCCGCGCGCGGCTGGCGGGTGGCGCTGGTGGGCGGCCCTTCCACCGGCGAGCGCGCGATGGCCGACGCGATATTGGCCGCATGCCGACGGGCTCCACTCGACCTCACCGGCAAGGACACGCTCAAGCGCCTGCTGGCGATGCTCGGCCGCGCACAGCTGCTGCTGGCCCCCGACTCCGGGCCGATGCACATGGCCAATGCGGCCGGCACCCGGGTGCTGGGCCTGCATGCGGCCAGCAACCCGGCGCGCTCCGGCCCGTATTCGGATCGCCGCTGGTGCGTCGACAAGTACGACGACGCAGCGCGGAAATATCTGGGCAAGCCGGCCGGCGCGCTGGCGTGGGGTCGCAAGATCGAACGCCCTGGCGTGATGGACCTGATCGGTGTGGATGACGTGATCGAACGCTACGAGGCGGCCGCGCGCGATCTCGGTTTGCTGTAGGAGCGCACCCTGTGCGCGATGCTTTTCGCGTGACCATCAAGAGCATTCGCGCACAGGTTGCGCTCCTGCAGGGGCGTCACACGGCCCGGTAATCCTGGTACGACT
>JAJXTX010000347.1 GCA_021783385.1 Pseudomonadota bacterium | reverse complement strand
GGCAACCCGATCGAGATCGCCGCGGTGGTGGTGTGGCAGGTGCTGGATACCGCCGAGGCGGTGTTCTGCGTGGACGACTACGAGAACTACGTGCACATCCAGACCGAATCGGCGCTGCGGCAGATGGCGCAGAGCTATCCCTACGATGCGCACGACGACAGCAAACCGTCGCTGCGCAGCCACGGCGAGGTGATCAACTCGCACCTGCGCGACGAGATCCAGACGCGCCTGGGCAAGGCCGGCGTGCAGGTGGTCGAGGCGCGCATCAGCCACCTCGCCTACGCGCAGGAAATCGCCCAGGCGATGCTGCAGCGGCAGCAGGCCGGCGCGATCATCGCCGCGCGCACGCAGATCGTCGAAGGCGCGGTGAGCATGGTCGAGATGGCGCTGGAGCAGCTCAGCAAGCGCGGCGTGGTGCAGCTGGATGAAGAGCGCAAGGCGTCGATGGTCAGCAACCTGCTGGTGGTGCTGTGCGGCGAGCGCGGCACCCAGCCGGTGCTGAACACCGGCACGCTGTACGGCGGTTGAGGCGCGCGGCATGACCACTCAACTGAGCTCGCTGCTGTCGCTGATGGTGGTCGCCGCGCTGCTGCTGGTGCTCGGCGCGGTGATCCGCCGTCGCGGCCCGCAGGGTTTCGTGCATGGCCTGGGTGACTGGACTCGGCTGGACGCCAGCACACGTCAGCGGGTCGGCCAGGTCATCGGCAACATACTGTTCGCGATGGCCGCGCTGATCGGCGGCTTTGCCGGCTACAGCTACCTGCACGCCGCCGATGCGCAACGGATCGGCGTGGCCGGCCTGCTGCTGACGATCGGCATCAGCGGTCTCACCATCGGGCTGCTGATGTATCTGCTGCGCGTACAGAAATCCGGCGGCAAAGACCGGCATGGCCGCTGAGAAGAAAGCCTACCCGCTGCGCATCAGCGCCGCGGTGCTGGACGCGATGCAGCGCTGGTCGAACGACGAGCTGCGCAGCCTCAACGCCCAGATCGAATACGTGCTGCGCGAGGCACTGCGCAAGCACGGCCGGCTGAAGCCCGGCAGCGCCGACCCGGTGTCGGATGACGACGCCCGCTGATTCCACTCGCAGGAGAACCCGATGGCCACCACATGGGAATACAAGGTGCTGACTCTGAAACACGCTGGCGGCGCATTCACCCTGACGCAGACGCCCACGGACGACGAGGTGATGGCTGCGATCAACCGCGAGGGCGCACTCGGCTGGGAGCTGGTCAATGCGGTCTGCCCCGGCATCTCGCAGCCGCTGATGCTGTACCTGAAGCGGGTGCGCTAGCAGACTGGTCGGCCATGCGGCGTGCGTCGCTTCCAGCGCCTCAGCGGAGGTTGGCTGCGACCTGCGGCCGCGACGACAGCCTCACTTCGTCCAGCTCGCCGGCATCGTCGACCACGTAAAGATGGCCATCGCGTCGGATCAGCGGTGCGGAGTCACGCAACCCGTGCTCCACCTTCACCCGACGCAGGCGACGCCCGTCGGCCGCGCTGTAGACGGTGAGCTGGTCGGCCTCACCGTCGGCGACCAGCAGCCAGTCGCGGCCGGCCTCGCGCCAGTGCACCAGCGGATTGAAGGCCGGCTGTGTGCTGGCGGTCAGCCGCGACGCGCGGATCGCCGCGAGGCTGACCCACACCAGCACCACCAGCGCCAGCAGCAGCCCGGCGGCGGGCAGCCAGGACGGCAGTCGGGTGGGCGCGGAGGGGTTCACGCCTGCATGCTGACGCCGCGGCATGACAACGCAATGACGCCACAGCGGTCAGCCCTCGCGCTGGCCGAGCGAGAGACCCAGCGCGATCCAGCCACACACAAAGGCCAGCCCGCCGAAAGGCGTGATGATGCCGACCCAGCGCGGCGCGCCCAGCGCCAGCGCGTACAGGCTGCCGCTGAACAGCACGATGCCGCTGGCGAAGGCGCGCACCGCCAGTCGACCGCTGCGGCCGCGGCCAAGCCCGACCGCCAGCACCAGCGCCAGCGCGTGCCAGACGTGATAGTCCACCGCGGTGTGCCACAGCTCGAAGCTGCGCGCATCCAGCACCGCGCGCAGCGCATGCGCGCCGAACGCGCCCAGCAGCACCGCGCTGGCGCCAGCGGCACCCGCCAGCAGGCCGGCGCGGGCGTTGACAGCTTGTCGCAACATCACGTGACTCCTTGGCGGACGAACCCGGTGATGCAGGCGGTGTCGTATGCTTGTTCCAATGAATACCTTCGATTCTCGCATGATGCCCGGCCGCTTGCGGCCGCTCGCCCTGCTGCTGTTGCTGATGGTGACCGGCCTGCTGCTGGGCGGCTGCCAGCGGGTGGCGCCGCTGCCGCTGCGGCTCACCAACATCACCGGCCACATGCCGGCGCTCGACTTCAAGCTGGTCGACGATCACGGCAAGCCGGTGACCGGCGCCGACTACCGCGGCAAGGTGGTGCTGCTGTACTTCGGCTACACCCATTGCCCTGATGTCTGCCCGCTGACGCTGGCGCATCTGCACGTGGTGATGCAGCGGCTGGGGTCGCTGGCCGACGGTGCGCGGATCCTGTTCGTCAGCGTGGACCCGACCCGCGACACGCCGGCGATCCTGCACGCCTATGTCAACGCGTTCGACCCTCGCGCGGTGGGCCTGACCGGCACGCCGAGCGAGATCGAGGCGCTGGTGAAGCGCTACCGTGGATCGTTCAGCCGCGAACCGGGCAGCGCCGACGGCAGCTATGAGGTCAGCCACAGTTCGGCGATCTACCTGTTCGATCGCGACGGCAACGCCCGTGTGCTGGCCACCCCGTCGGACTCGCAGGACGACCTGGTGCACGATCTGAAGCTGTTGCTGGGCGCCGG
>JAJXTX010000346.1 GCA_021783385.1 Pseudomonadota bacterium | reverse complement strand
CGGCCGCGTCGTAGCGGCGCAGCAGTGCAGCCACTTCGTCATGCGTCAGCGCGGGCCAGTCGGCCGGCATGCGGTCGTCGGCGAGGCCGTGCACGCGGTGGGTGGGATCGGTCATCGGCGGCGGAGTTCACGGTGAGGTGCGCGGCCGCGCGTCGGATCGCGGCCAGCCACGCATTATTCCGCACTTGCCGCGCAGCGCGCTTCCGGCGCCCGCTGGCATCGCGTCTAATGGCGCCTCTTTATTATGCAGGTGGCGATCCGGATGAGTGCGCTGCTGATGCTGTTCGTGTGCCTGCTACTGGGCGTGCTGGTGGCCCGCCATGCCAGGCTGCCGGCAGGCATCGTGCCGGGCATCAACTGGTGGGTGATCAACGTGGCGCTGCCGGCGCTGGTGCTGGAGCTGATTCCGCCGCTGAAGTTCGAGCGCGTGCTGTGGTTTCCGGTGGCGGCGATGTGGCTGACCTTCTTCGGCGCGTGGCTGCTGTTCGGCCTGCTCGGGCCGCGACGGGGCTGGTCGCGGCAGCGCATCGGCGCGCTGATCCTGGTCTGCGGGCTGGGCAACACCTCGTTCATGGGCTACCCGCTGATCGAAGCGCTGCACGGCAAGCCGGGGCTGGCCTTGGCGGTGGTAGCCGACCAACTGGGCTGCTTTCCGCTGCTGGCCTCGGTCGGCATCGTGGTGGCCAGCCTGTATGCCGGGCGCCGGCCCCAGCCGCTGGAAATCCTGCGGCGCATCGTGATGTTTCCGGCACTGCTGGCCCTGCTGGCTGGCATCGCGGTCGGCCTGATGGGCGGCTGGCCGGCGTGGATGCATGGCGTGCTGGCGCCGATCGGCGCCACGCTGACGCCGCTGGCGCTGTTTTCGGTGGGGCTGCAGTTCACCTTCCGGCTCGGCCGCGGGGAGGCTGCGGCGATCGGCGCCGGGCTGGGCTGGAAGCTGCTGCTGGCGCCGCTGCTGTGCTGGGCGCTGGGTACGGCGGCCGGCGTCGGCGGGCTGGTGCTCACCGTGGGCGTGCTGCAGGCGGCGATGGCGCCGATGGTATCGGCGGCGATCCTCGCCGACGAGTACGAGCTGGAGCCCACGCTGGCCAATACCGTGCTGGGCGCGGGCATCGTGCTGTCGCTGTTCAGCGTGCCGCTGGCCAATCTGTGGCTGGCGCGCTGAGCGGCTGACCAGCGCGACTTGCGCCGGACCGCGCCAGCGTCGAGACTGGTCGCCACGCATGGGCGGGGGCTCGTGACATGGCAAGCTTTGATCTGATCCGGCGCATCTTCAGCAGTCCGACCGGCGAACGGCGTGCCGTGCCCCGCACGGACGCGCCGCGGGGCGCCTACATCCTGGTGGTGGACGACTCCTCCACCATTCGCGCGGTGCTCGGCAAGATGCTGACGCAGGGCGGTCACGTGGTGCTGAAGGCCGCGGACGGCGATTCGGCGATCGAGCTCGCCCGGCGCGAGCGCCCCGATCTGGTGTTCCTCGACATCGTGCTGCCCGGCATCAACGGCTTTTCGGTGCTGCGTGCGTTGCGCCGCGATCCGCTGACGCGGGCCATTCCGGTCGTGATGATCAGCGGCAACCTGCAGGCCACCGAGCAGTTCTACGTGCAGCGCTTCGGCGCCGACGACTTCATGAAAAAGCCGTTCGGTCGCGGCGAGGTATTTGCGCGCATCCAGCAGCTCAGCAACAGTGGTCGGCTGCAGGTGCGTGAGCGTGCCGCTGCCGATGCCGCGACTGAGCCGCTGGACGCCACCGCCTACCACGCGATTCCCGATATCGCGATGCCCGATCCTCACGACCGCCTGAAATAACTTCAGCGGCGCAGGCCCAGGCGCTGGGCCATCGCGTCCACCGCCTGTCTGGCTTCCTTCAGCCCCGCGCCGCTGCGGCGACGGTACAGCCTGATCGCCTCGATCGGCCGGCCCGCGCGAAGCTGTGCCTCGATCTCGGCGTCGCTGATGCTGGGGTCGGGTTGCCACTGGCTTTGCGCGACGCGCGCTGCATCGAAAGCCTTGCTGGCGCGGCCCAGCGCGAAGCCGCAGATGAAAAGCAGCGCGCCGATGACGATGTCCGATGTGGTCCATTGCATGGCGTGATCCTCCGAGCCCTGCGAAGCGGCAATACTATCGCCATGAGCGAGCAGACAATCCAATCCGCGGCTGACGTGCGCATCGACGTGTGGCTGTGGGCGGCGCGCTTCTTCAAGACGCGCAGCCTTGCCAGGCAGGCGGTCGCAAGCGGCCATGTCGAGCTCAACGACAGCGCGTGCAAGCCGGCCAAGGCGCTGCGTGCAGGCGACCGGCTGAAGATCCGCCGCGGCGAGGAGCGGCTGGAACTGCAGGTGCTGGCGCTGTCCGCGCAGCGCGGCCCGGCCGCGGTGGCGCAGGCGCTGTACCAGGAAACCGAGCCAAGCAGGATCGCCCGCGAGGCGGCGCGCGAGCAGCGCCGGCTGACCGGTCCGGACGGCCCGCTGCGGCGGCCGGACAAGCACGCGCGCCAGCAATTGCGGCGCATGAAGGACTCGCGCTGAGCGGTTGTGACTATTCAACCGCTCATGCCGGCCAGGGATGGCCGGTCACGGATCGGGCACGTCAGCGCCTGATTCGCGTGAGCGAGTCCGGGCATGCGCCGGACTCGCGATGGAAGAAAACCACGGGAAGAGGTTTTCTGCACAAGTGCTGAGCGCTGCTTCGCAGTTTGCCGGCGCCATCCGCGGCACCATCACGACCAAAGACGGGAGCGCGCGGCGCGTGCTCCCGGCCATCGGCAGCGGTGATCCAGGGAGTCGTGCAATGAGCGGAATCGGATTCTTGAAACGCCTGCTCGTCAGCGCCGGGCTCGACGAGCAGGCGCCCGCGC
>JAJXTX010000051.1:2784-12961 GCA_021783385.1 Pseudomonadota bacterium | reverse complement strand
TTGATGCGGAAGTAGGTGCTCAGCTCCATCGGGCAGCGCACGCCCTTCGGGATGAACACGAAGCTGCCGTCGCTGAACACGGCCGAGTTCAGCGCGGCGAAGAAGTTGTCGCCAGTGGGCACCACACTGCCCAGGTATTGCCGCACCAGCTCGGGATGTTCGCGGATCGCCTCGCTCATCGAGCAGAAGATCACCCCGGCCGCCGCCAGCTCCTTGCGGAAGGTGGTGCCGACCGAGACCGAATCGAACACCGCATCCACCGCCACGCCGGCCAGCCGCGCGCGCTCGTGCAGCGGCACACCGAGCTTCTCGTACGTCTCCAGCAGTTTCGGATCGACCTCGTCCAGCGACTTCAGGCCGGCCTTGGGCGCGGCGTAGTAGCTCAGCGCCTGGTAGTCGATCGGGTCGATCTTCAGCCTGGCCCAGTCCGGCGTCGGCATGGTCAGCCAGTGGCGGTAGGCCTCGAGCCGCCACTGCGTCATCCACTCCGGCTCGCGCTTGATCGCGGAGAGCTGGCGGATGATGTCCTCGCTCAGGCCCGGCGGCAGGCTGGTCATCTCGATGTCGGTGACGAAGCCGGCCGCGTAGCCGCGACCGAGCGCCTCGGCGACCTCGGCGTTGTCGCGCAGCGCGCTGCTGCTGTCGCTGGTCATGGTCTGGTTCATCCGGTGGCGGCCTCGGCGGTACGTCGGGTCTGCGCGGTTATGTCAGGGTCACGGCGATGCGCCGGCTCGGCGCCGGCCTCAGCATGTCGGCCAGGCTCACCGCGCGCAGGGCGTTTTCCAGCACGTGGTTGATCCGCTGCCAGCTGCCGCGCACGCCGCACTGCGACTCGCGCTCGCACTGGCCCTCGGCCACGCCGCATTCGGTCATGCCGATCGGCCCTTCCAGCGCCTCGACGATTTCCGCCAGCGAGATTTCGCTAGCCGGTCGCGCCAGCCGGTAGCCGCCGTTGACGCCGCGAAACGATTCGACCAGCGCCGCATGGCCGAGCGCCTTCAGCAGCTTGCTCACCGTGGGCAACTCCAGCCGCGTCTCGTCGGCGATCTGCACCGTGCTCAGCACGTCGTGCGGATGCGCGGCGATGCAGGTCATCACCACGGTGGCGTAATCGGTGAGTCGGCTGACGCGGAGCATACGGCGCACGGGCCTGCATGGCTTGAATCGGGACTAAAATGGTACTGATTCGTCCGACCGCGGTCAATGCAAGCGCATCGCGCACCATGATCGGGCAACTCCAGCGCAAATTGCCCGGCTTTAGTGCGCCCGCAGCAGGCTGGCAGCGGCAGCGGCCAGCGCCTGCGCCGCTGCGCGCGCTGGCATGCATCGTGCTGCCTCGCCTGCAGCGGCCATAGGGCGGAGAGCGCGACATGAAATGGATCACGGCCATCATCAAACCGTTCACGCTCGACGACGTGCGCGAGGCACTGAACGAGGCCGGCGTGCAGGGCATGACGGTGACCGAAGTGAAAGGTTTCGGCCGCCAGCACGGCCACACCGAGCTATACCGGGGCGCCGAATACGTGGTCGATTTTCTGCCCAAGCTGAAGATCGAGGTGGCGGTGACGGACGAACGCCTGGATCACGCGATCGAGGCGATCACCCGCGCCGCGCGCACCGGCAAGATCGGCGACGGCAAGATCTTCGTCGGTGGACTCGACCAGGCGATCCGCATCCGCACGCAGGAACTCGACGCCGACGCGCTCTGATGGCCGGGCAGCGAACCCCGCGCTAAGGGCGCACCGCCGTCACCTCGATCTCGACCAGATAGCCCGGATTGGCCAGCGCAGCCACCTGCATCGCCGAGCGCACCGGCAGTTGCGGCTGCGCGGCGGTGCCGAAGAACTGCGTGTAGCCCTGCATGAATCCGGCGAAATCCATCCTGCCGGTCTTGCCCCCGTCACTCTTGGCGGGAGGCGCGACCAGGAACACCTGCATCTTCACCACATCGCCCATGCCCAGTTGCAGGCTTTTCAGCTCGGCCTCGATCGCCTTCAGCACGCCGACCGTCTGGGCACGCGTATCGCCATAGGCGGCCACGCTGTCGCCCGGCGCCCTGGCGTCGAGCACCGGCGGCACCATGCCGCTGAGATACACCATGGTCCTGCCGGCCGGCACCTCGACCGCGGCGGAGATCGGGAACGTGCTGTGGTTGGGCAGCGGGTGGCGGATTACCTGCTGCGCGCCGGCGGTCAGCGGAATCGTCAGCAGCAGCGACGACAGCAAGCGGGAGCGTATGCGCATGGGATTTCCTCGGTGGTCGACGGACGGGGATCGCACTCAGCGGCTGGCCTGATGCAGTGCCTGCACCTCGGCGGTGCTGATGGCATCGCGGTAGTGGTTGCCGAAATGCGTGCGGACGTAGTTGATCACGGCGGCCACCTGCTGGTCAGTCAGCGAGGCCGGCACGAAGAACGCCTCGTCGGACGGCCGCGGTTCGAACGACGGCATGTTGCGGCGGCCCTGCAGGATGGTCAGCGCCATGTAGCGCGACGAGGCCACGGTAGGGTTGCCGGCGAGAGCCGGATAGTGGCCTGCACCGCTGGCGCCGCGCCCGTCGGGCATGTGGCAGCCCTGGCAGATCTGCCGGTAGACCTGGCCGCCGTCGCGCGTTTGCAGCACGCCGGGCGCATGCGCGCCGGCGTTGTCGGCATGCACCATGCCGGCTGACAGCAGGCTGGCCAGCGTGAGCAGCAGGCTGGCGGGTTGCTTCATGCGCATTTTGCTTTTCATGCGGTGGCTCCACTGGCCATGGCGCGCTGGTGCAACCGGCCGATCGCGTCCAGCGCGGAGGTCACCGCGCCTTCCTGCCAGGCCGGCAGGTAGGAGGCATGCTCGCCGGCCAGCACGATGCGGCCGTCGAAGCGGCACAGGTTGTCGTAGTGGCGGGCACGCGCTTCTTCCGTCCACATGCCGAAACAGCCCAGCGTGAACGGCGAGCGGTGCCACGCCACGGCGACGCCATGTTCAAACTCCTTGCGGTACTGCGGGTGGATCCGGCTGCCGTATTCCACCGCCTTGCTGATCCGCTGCGGCGGCGTCATCGCGGTGAACTCGGTGGCGTCCAGACCCCACATGTAGGCGCCCAGCAACACACCCTTGCCGCCGCTGAAATAGCCGCTGCTGGGGTAGCTGATGTTGCCGATCGGCAGATCGGTATAGCTGATGCCGCCGTAGATCTGCTCGTCCTCTTCCCAGAAACGGCGCTTGAACTGCAGGCCGACCTTGACCGACGCCGCATACGGCACGGCGGCGATCGCTGCGGCCATCGGCGCGCCCACGTTGATCGGAATCTGGCCCAGGATCGACAGCGGGATGGTGCACACGCACCAGTCGGCGCGCGCGGCATGGCGGCTGCCGGGCACGCTGGTGTCCTCGAAGGTGGCGCTGACACCGCGTTCGTCCTGCTCGATCGCCACCACCTTGGCGTTGTAGCGGATCAGTGCGCCCAGCTCGCGCGCGAACGCCTCGCCGATCCGCCCCATGCCACCCACCGGCTGGAACAGCGTGGTCTGCATCTCGTAGTTGTCGCCCAGCGGCAGGCTCGCCCACAGTTGGGAATGCAGCAGCTCGGCCAGCCGCACCGGCTGCGAGAACACCGGTCGCGCGCCGAGGCCACCGCCGGGGTCCTTGTCGAAGCCGCGCCGGGTGCCGGACAGCTCACCCTTCGCATAGGCGTAGTTCTGGTCCAGCGCGCCCCAGTGGCGCAGCGACTGCAGCAGCTTCTCCTGATCCTCGCGGCTGACCGCCGCGTCGAGCTGGCCACCGCGGGTGGCCTTGGCCAGCAGCTCGGCCACCTGGCCCTGATAGTCGGCCTTGACTGCGCGGAAGCGCTGGGGTTTGCCGCCGAACGCGTGGCTGTCGTGCAGGTAGGCGTTGTAATTGACCTGCACAAACGATTCCAGCGGCACGCCGAGCGTCCTGCAGTAGCCGAGGATGCCCTGGTGGTGATACGGCAACCGCCACGGTCCCGGATTGATGTAAAGCCCCGGATCGAACCGACACTCCTGAGTGGCCCCACCCAGTTCGGTGTAACGGTCGCCACCGCGCAGCGTCCAGTTGCGACCGCCGGCGCGCGCGTTGTATTCCAGTACCTGCACCCGGTAGCCGGCCTTGCGCAATTCATAGGCGGCGACCATCCCGGCGATCCCCGCCCCCAGCACCAGCACGCTGGCGCCGCGCGGCGCCGCTCCCACGCGCGGCGGCCCGACGTACGGCGATTCGGCGGCGAGGCCCAGGCTGCTCATCGCCTGATACATCGCCGCGCCGCCCGCGCTCAGGCCGATCATGCGCAGCAGCTGCCGCCGCGTGATCGCCGTGCCCAGACTCCCGTCCGTCAGTTGCCCCATCCGCTGCCCCCGTTCAGCTGTGTGCCATGCAGCCGCTGCCACGCGGTGCGCGCATCGCCGTGTGATCCGCAGGTCATTCATAGCACAAGCTGCTGCAACGCAATAATCGCCTGGTGCGCGCGCCGGTTGCCGGGCGGCGAGGTTCTCGTGCGCTCTCGCTGGCGCTAAGCTGAGCGGCTTCCGGCTGATCCGAGCGACATGCAAAACCCTGCCCGCATTGCTGCCCGACTCGCCTGGACCCGGGCTGCCTTGGGCGATCCTGCGCTGCAGCTCGCTTCGGCTTCGGCCGATGCCAGCTTTCGCAGCTACTGGCGCACGCACCATCAGGGGCAAAGCTGGATCGTGATGGATTCGCCGCCCGCGCAGGAGGACCCGCAGCCGTGGCTGGCGATCGGCGCACGGCTGGCCGCCGCCGGACTGCATGTGCCGGCGGTGCGGGCGCACGACCTGCAGCAGGGATTCCTGCTGATCGAGGATCTGGGCTCCGCGCTCTACCTGCCCGCCCTCGCCGAGGACACGGTGGATGCGCTGTACGGCGATGCGATGGACGCGCTGCTGCGCATGCAGCGCGACGTCGACGTGGCGGGCCTGCCGCCCTACGACCGCGCCTTCCTGCAGCGCGAACTGGAGCTCATGCCGGTGTGGTTCCTCGGCCGGCACCTCGGCCACGTGACCGATGCGCCCGAGCAGCTGCTGCTGCAGGACGCGTTCGACCTGCTGCTGCACGAGGCGCTGGCGCAACCGCGCTGCTTCGTGCATCGCGATTACCACAGCCGCAACCTGCTGGTGGTCGGCGACAACAATCCGGGCATCATCGACTTCCAGGGCGCCCTGCTCGGCCCGCTCACCTACGACCTCGCCTCGCTGCTGCGCGACTGCTACATCGCGTGGGATCCCGCGCGGGTGGAAGGCTGGGTCGAGGACTACCGCCAGCGCCTGCAGCAGGCCGGGCTGATCGACGCCAGCGTCGACCGCGCGCGCTTCCTGCGCTGGTTCGACCTGATCGGCCTGCAGCGTCATCTCAAGGTGCTCGGCATCTTCTGCCGGCTCGCCTACCGCGACGGCAAGCCCGGCTATCTTGACGACCTGCCGCGCGTGTACCGCTACGTGATCGAGGTGGCCAGCCGCTACCCCGGGCTGGCCGCGCTGGCGGCGCTGCTCGAACGCAGCGTCGGCGCCCGCGACCTGCGCCTGCCGACAGCGGCATGAGACACGCGCTGATCTTCGCCGCCGGGCTGGGCGAGCGCATGCGTCCGCTGACCGAGCGCACGCCCAAGCCGTTGCTGCCGGTGGGCGGCAAGCCGCTGATCGTGTGGCAGCTGGAAAAACTGGCGGCAGCCGGCGTGCACTACGTGGTGATCAACACCGCGCACCTGGCCGAGCAGTTTCCCGACACCCTGGGCGACGGCGCGCGCTGGGGCCTGCGCATCCGCTATGCCTACGAGGGACCGACCCCGCTGGAAACCGGCGGCGGCATGCTCAACGCGCTGCCGCTGCTGGGGCCGGAGCCGTTCCTCGCGCTCAGCGGCGACGTCTGGTGCGACGCCGACTTCAGCGCGCTGCCGCTGGCGCCGGCGGGGCTGGCGCAGCTGCTGATGGTCGACAACCCGGCGCATCACCCGCACGGCGATTTCGCGCTGGATGCGCAGGGCCTGCTGCACGATGCGGGCACGCGCAAGCTCACCTACAGCGGCATCGGCGTCTTCCACCCCGCGCTGCTGCGCGACTGGCGCACCGTGATCGACGACGACGCCGTGGCCCGGAGCACACCGCCGCGTTTCAAACTCGCCCCGCTGCTGCGCGCGGCGATGGCGCACGATCAGGTCAGCGGCAGCCATCATCGCGGCCGCTGGACCGATGTGGGCACGCCGCTGCGGCTGGCGCAGCTGCAAGCCGAGCTGCGCGGCCATCCCGACGCAGTGTGAGCGGCCTTCGTGGCGGGAGCGACTTCGGTCGCGATGTGCTTGCACTGCCGCAGCATGAAGGCTGGAGCATCGCGACGGAAGTCGCTCCCACACGGCACCAGGCAAAACGGCCCGGTTTTCACCGGGCCGTTATTCCGGACCTGCCGCCAGCTTACGGGCGCCGCGCCAGTTCGGGGTTTTCCTTCGTCACCGGCATCAGGTCCTTCTTCGACACGCCCAGCCACAGCAGGATCGGGCTGGCCACGAAGATCGAGGACAGCGTGCCGACCAGGATGCCGATCAGCATGGTGACGGCGAAGCCGTGCACCGCCGGGCCGCCGAAGAAGAACAGCGCGCCCATGGTGATGCCGGTGAACAGCGAGGTGATGATGGTTCGCGACAGGGTGTTGTTGATCGAGCGGTTGAGGATTTCCTCCGGCTCGGCCTTGCGCGCCAGCCGGAACAGCTCGCGGATGCGGTCGAACACCACCACCTTGTCGTTGATCGAGTAGCCGATCACCGCCAGCACCGAGGCCAGCACGGTCATGTCGAACTCGCGCTGCACCAGCGCCAGAATGCCCAGCGTCACCAGCACGTCGTGGATTTCGGTGGCCACCGCGGCAATCGCGAAGCGCCGCTCGAAGCGGATCCACAGGTAGCCCATGATGCCGAGTATCACGAACACCGCCGCCACGCTGCCGTCGTTCTTCAACTCCGCGCCCACTTCGGCGCTGACGAAGTCGCGGCTCTTCAGCGTCGCGTCGGGGCGCGAGGCATGCAGCATCGCCAGCACGTCGCTGGAAATGCGATCGAGGTTGACCTTGCCGCCGGCTTCCTGCGCGGCCGGATCGTCCTTGGTCTGCAAGCGGATCGACACCTCGCGGGTGCCACCCAGGCTCTGCACGATCGGATGCGCGACGCCGCCCTTGGCCAGCGCCGCACGCACGTCGGCGATCTGCACCGGCTGCGCGTAGTCGACCACCAGCGACACGCCGCCGGTGAAATCCAGCCCGTAGTTGAGGCCTCGGGTGGCGATCAGCGCGATCGACGCGAGCATCAGGAACACCGCGATGGCGATGCTGTACTTGCGCATGCCAAGGAACGGGATATTGCTGTTGTGATTGAAGATTTCCATCTGAGGCTCTCGGTACGGAAGTCCACTCCGGGCAAACGCGACCATCCATGGCCGCACTGTTCGATGAAACCCCTTACACCGAAAGGGTCTTGAGCTTGCGGTGGCCGTGGATCAGCGCGGTGAAGGCATGCGTCAGCGTCACCGAGGTGAACAGCGAAGTGAGGATGCCGATCATCAGCGTCACGCCGAAGCCCTTGATCGCGCCGGTGCCCATCGTGGTAAGCGCCAGCGCGGCGATCAGGTGGGTGACGTTGGCATCGAGAATGGTCGCCCAGGCCTTCTCATAGCCGGCGCGGATCGCCGCGTGCGGGGTGGAGCCGTTGCGCAGCTCCTCGCGCACGCGCTCGCAGATCAGCACGTTGGCGTCGATCGCCATGCCCAGCGTGAGCACGATGCCGGCGATGCCGGGCATGGTCAGGGTGACGCCGATCAGCGACATCACCGCCACCAGCACCACCAGGTTGAAGAACAGCGCGATGTCCGCCACCAGGCCGAACAGCTTGTAGTAGACCGCCGCCGCCAGCAGCACCAGCGCCAGGCCCAGCAGCACCGCGTTGAAACCCTTGTCGATGTTGTCCTTGCCCAGGCTGGGGCCGATCACGCGCTCCTCGACGATGTCCACCGGCGCGGCAAACGCGCCGCCCTTGAGCAGCAGGGCGAGCTCGGAGGCTTCCTTCTGGCTGCCCAGGCCATTCGTCTCGAACTGGTTGCTGAAGGCGCCCTGGATCACGGCGTCGTTGATCACCGTCTCGGTGGTCTTGGGCGTGCGCACTTCCTTGCCGTTGACCATCTTGGTGTCGTACAGCGTCTCCACATACACCACCGCCATCGGCTTGCCGATGTTGTCGCTGGTGAAATCGAGCATCTTCTTGGCGCCGGAAGCATTCAGCGTGACGTTCACGTTGGCAGTGCCGTTGCGCGTGTCGACACCGGACGAGGCGTTGGTCAGCTCGTTGCCGGTGACGATGATCTTCTTGCTGACCAGCACCGGTATCTGGGTGCCGCGCATGTAGAACAGGTTGGCGTCCGGCGGGATGTTGCCGGTCTTCGCCGCCTCCTGCGCGCGCGGATCGCCGGGCTGGCCGATGCCGGGGCGGTACTGCAGGGTGGCCACCGTGCCGATCAGCTTCTTCGCCTCGGCCGGGTCCTGCACGCCGGCCAAATCCACCACGATGTGGTTCTCGCCCTGCTGCTGGATCAGCGGCTCGGACACGCCGAGCGCGTTGATGCGGTTGCGCAGCGTGCTGAGGTTCTGCGTGATGGTGTCGCGCGCGATGCTGCGCAGCTTGTCCGGCTTCACCACCGCGTTCAGCACGAAGCGGTCGCCGGTGCTGGGGCCGTTGGCGAGGTCGAGGTCGCTGTAGGCGTTGGCGATCGCGTCGGACGCCTTGCTGCGGTCGTCGGCCGAACGCAGGATCACCGCAATGCCCTGGCCGGGCACGGCGTTGCGGGTGACCGATTCGTAATGGATGTTCTTGTCGCGCAGCAGGCTGCGGATGTCGTCCGCGTAGCTGCTTTCCTGCTTGTCGAGCACGTCGCTCTGGTCCACCTGCATCAGGAAATGCACGCCGCCCTGCAAGTCCAGGCCCAGCGGCATCGAGCGCGCGCCGATCGCGCGCAGCCAGCCCGGCACGGTGGACTCCAGCTTGAACGCCACCGTGTAGTTGTCGCCCAGCGCCGCCTTCATGGCGTCGGCCCCCATGCGCTGCACGTCGGTGTTGGCGAAGGTGGCCAGCAGGTGATCGCCCTGCACCACCAGCTCGCCGGCGGCCACGTGCTGCGCGGCGAGCGCGGCCGCCACCTTCTGCCGCACCGTCTCGTCGATCGGCGCGGCGCCGCGGTTGGCGGTGACCTGTACCGCCGGCTGCGGGATGAACGCGTTCGGCAGCGCGTAGATCACGCCAAACAGCATCACCAGTGCTACCAGCGCGTATTTCCAGCGGGGAAAATCACTCATGTCTGTTCCTTGTGCGATCGTCCATGACCGCCAGAGTCAAGCAGCGGCCGTCCCTGGCCGCACTCATCAAATAGGGGGATCCGACCGCGATCAGACGGATTTCAGCGAGCCCTTGGGCAGCACCTGCGACACCGCGCCCTTCTGCACCTTGACCAGCACGCCCGGCGCGATCTCGACGGACAGAAACGTCTCGCCGACCTCGTCCACGCGCCCGGCGATGCCGCCGTTGGTGACCACTTCGTCGCCCTTGGACAGACCGGCGATCAGCGCACGCAGTTCCTTCTGCCGCTTCATCTGCGGGCGGATCATCATGAAGTAGAACACGCCGAACAGCAGGATCAGCGGCAGGAAGGTGAGCAGTGGATTGCCGCCTGCGGCAGGAGCGGCCTGGGCCATCACCAACGGGATCGAGAGGTTCATCGGGTTGTCTCACAAGTGGCGGCGACAGCGGGAAATCCGCTGAACGTCCGGTAAAAGATCGTGGATTATGCCACGCACCCCCAGGCCGTGCACTGCGCCGCCATGCGGCTGCCGCCGTGCCGCGGCCGGGCCGGACGCGGGGCTGCGCGTCCTACGCGACCGCCGCGCCCTGGCGGCGCGCATGGAACTCGGCGGTGAACGCGTCCAGCGTGCGCGCGGCGATCGCCTCGCGCAGGCCGGCCATCAGGCGCTGGTAGTAGCGCAGGTTGTGCATGGTGGCGAGCTGGCTGCCGAGGATCTCGTTGCAGCGGTCCAGATGGCGCAGGTAGGCGCGCGAGAACCCGCCGGCGCAGGCGTGGCAGTCGCAGCCCTCCTCGATCACCCGCGTGTCGGCGGCGTACTTCGCGTTGCG
>JAJXTX010000051.1:0-2684 GCA_021783385.1 Pseudomonadota bacterium | reverse complement strand
TCCACCGTGCCGCGGTCGAAGCCGAGCCGGCCGCGCCGCGCCGCGCCGTCGGTGGCCTGAAGATCGAATCGGAAGGAAGTCATCCGCGCATTATCGCGTGTCCGGCCCGCGGCTGCGCTGCGGACGGACGCAGCGACGCTTTGCCAGCCGCCCGGCGAACGTGCGAATCTTCCGGCGCACATCTGCCTGCCGATCATCCACCCAGGCGACAGCGCCTGTTCGCCACACTATCCGACACGGGGAAGCCGCAATGAGATCCACCCGAGTGCCTGCGCTGCTGCTGGGCTGCGCGCTGCTTGCGCCACTGTCGACGCAGGCGGCAACGGCAGCGACCGCTGCACCGTTCCAGCTGACCGACCTGCGCCGCATCGTGAGCCTCGGTGAACCGCAGATCGCGCCGGATGGCCGGCGCATCGCGGTGATCGTGGCGACGCCCGACTGGAAGACCGACAAGAGCGTGCAGCAGCTCGACCTGGTCGACGTGGCCAGCGGCGCCCGGCGCGCGCTGACCGCGCCGCGCGAGCAGCTGAGTTCGCCGCGCTGGTCGCCCGACGGCACGCGACTGGCGTTTCTGGCGCTGGACGCGCCGAGCAAGCAGGTGCAGCTGTTCGTGCTGCCGATGGACGGCGGCGAGGCGCAGCGCATCACCACCGCCGCGCACGGCGTGGACGCGTACCGCTGGAGCCCGGACGGCAGCCGGCTGGCCTTCGTCACCGCAGACGAGCCGGCCAACGCGGCGGCGATCAAGGCGCACGACGATGCGTTCCAGGTCACCGACAACAACTTCCTCGTGCGCGCGGCGCTGACGCCATCGCAGCTGTGGGTGGTGCCTGCCAGCGGCGGCAGCGCCAGCCGCCTCACCGAGGGCAGCTTCAGCCTGCAGACCGACCAGCAGGACACGCCGCCGGAGCCGGTGTGGAGCGCTGACGGCAAGCGCATCGCGTTCACCCGCTTTCCCGGGCCATACTGGGGACCGTCGTTCCACTCGGTGATCGACGAGGTGGATGCCGGCGGCGGTGCGCCACGCACACTGGTGGCGGCGGAAGGCTCGGCCAACCTGCAGTTCGCGCCGCAGGGCGGCGACTATGCCTTCCTGCGCCCGCGCGGCGGCGACCAGAACAACGGCAATGCGGTGTACGTGTGGGCCAACGGCAAGACCACCGACGCCACCGCGGCGCTGGCGCACAACGTCAACGCCTACGCCTGGCTGCCCGGTGGCCAGGGGCTGCTGCTGGCCGGCGATCTGGGCACGCGCTCGGTGCTGTGGCAGCAGCCGCTGGCCGGCCCGGCGCGCCGGCTCGATCTGGGCGCGGTCGAGGCGGGAGCGGAACTGAGCGTGGCGCGCACCGGTGCGCTGGCCTTCATCGGCACCACCGCCAGCCATCCGGGCGAGCTGTACGTGATGGCCTCGGTCAACGCCAAGCCGCGCCGGCTCACCGACGTGAATGCGTTCGTGGATGGCCTCACGCTGGGCCGCAGCGAGCCGTTCGAGTGGCAGGGGCCCGACGGCTTCCGCGAGGACGGCGTGCTGACCTGGCCGGCGGGCGATCGCCGCGGGCAGAAACATCCGCTGGTGCTGGTCATCCACGGCGGCCCGGAGGCCGCGTCCACGCTGAAGTTCTCACCGCTGCCGCAGCTGCTGGCGGCGGCCGGCTTCGTGGTGTTCCAGCCCAACTACCGCGGCAGCACCAATCTCGGCGACGCCTATCAGCATGCGATCTTCCGCGACACCGGCGAAGGCCCGGGCAAGGACGTGATGGCCGGCCTGGCGGCGGTGGAGAAGCTGCCCGGCATCGACGCGCAGCGCGTGGCCGTCAGCGGCTGGTCGTACGGCGGCTACATGACCACCTGGCTCACCGGCCATTATCAGAACTGGAAGGCCGCCGTCTCCGGCGCCGCGCTGACCGACTGGGTGATGGACTACACCGTGGCCTACTACCAGACCGGCGACACCTACTTCTTCGGCGGCTCGCCGTGGGTGGCGAAATACCGCGACATCTGGCGCCAGCAGTCGCCGATCAGCTACGCGCAGAACGTCACCGCACCCACCCTGATCATGGGCGACGTGGGCGACCCCAACGTGCCGCTGCTGAACAGCTACGAGTGGTACCACGCGCTGCGCGACAACGGCGTACCGGTGGAGTTCTGGGCGTATCCGGTGGACACGCATTTCCCCAAGGACATCGTGCGCACCACCGACGTGTACCGCCGCTGGGTGGCATGGATGCAGAAGTACCTCTGAGCGGCATCGACGGGATCATCGACGGCAAACCGATGATCCACGGCCGACAGCCATCCGCTCACGCGAATCAGGCACTGAGGTGCCCGATCCGCGACCGGCCATCCCTGGCCGGCCTGAGAGGTTGAATAGTCACAACCTCTCAGAAACGCCCGTCGCGTTGCAGCTGCGCGATCTCGTCGTCGGTGAACAACCGCGAGCGGGTCAGGAAGCGCACGCCCTGCCCGTTCTCCAGCGAGAACATGCCGCCGCGCCCCTCGACCACGTCGATGATCAGCTGGGTGTGCTTCCAGTATTCGTACTGCGACGGACTCATGTAGAACGGCGCATCGGCGATCACGCCCAGCTGCACGTCATGGTCGCCGACGATGAAGTCGTCCTGCGGGTAGCACATCGGCGAGGAGCCGTCGCAGCAGCCGCCGGATTGATGGAACAGCAGCGCGCC
>JAJXTX010000345.1 GCA_021783385.1 Pseudomonadota bacterium | reverse complement strand
GTCGTCGTTGCGCGGAGTGTTTCGCGGCGCGCCGGCGCTGCCGCTGCACGATCTGCCCCGCCTCGCAACGCTGCGGATGCAGAGCGGCACTACCGGCTGTTCGCCGCAGTGCCGCGCGCATGCGGCAGCTTCAACCAGTGGTGGCATCGCACGCAGCTGCTCAGCCTGGACTGATCAGCCCGGATTGATCAACCCGCGCTGATCCGTTCGCCGCACGCGGCCGTGCAGCCGCGGCTCGTGCATACATGTTGTACACAATCTATTTGTGTAAAATACAGGCCATCATATGGCCACCCACCAGGAAAACCCCATGAACGACTCCGTCGCCACGCCGCCGGCGCATGCCTCGACTGATACCACCGTGCTGTTCCAGCCGATCCAGGTCGGCGAGCTGGCGCTGCCCAACCGCCTCGTGATGGCGCCGCTGACGCGCAACCGCGCCAGCGCCGGCAACGTGCCCACCGAGCTCAACGCGACCTACTACGAGCAGCGCGCCAGCGCCGGTCTGATCATCGCCGAGGCAACCCAGATCTGCCCCGAGGGCCAGGGCTATATAGCCACGCCAGGCATCCACTCGGCCGAGCAGATCGCCGGCTGGAAAAAGGTCACCACAGCGGTGCACGCCAAGGGCGGCCGCATCGTGCTGCAGCTGTGGCACGTCGGGCGCATCTCGCATAGCTCGCTGCAACCGGGCGGCAAGGCGCCGGTGGCGCCTTCGGCGATCCGCGCCGAGGCCAAGACCTTCGTCGCCGAGGGCTTCGTCGACGTGTCCACACCGCGCGCGCTCGAGCTGGCCGAGATCCCCGCACTGATCGACAGCTATCGCCAGGCCGCCGCCAACGCTCGCGCAGCCGGCTTTGACGGCGTCGAGGTGCACGCCGCCAACGGCTACCTGATCGACCAGTTCCTGCGCGACAAGTCGAACCACCGCACCGATGCATACGGCGGCAGCATCGAGAACCGCACGCAGCTGCTGTTCGAGGTGTGCACGGCGGTGGCGCAGGAGATCGGCGCCGGTCGCACCGGCGTGCGCCTGTCGCCGCTGACCGCGTTCGGCGACGTCGCCGACAGCCACCCGCAGGCGCTGTTCAACCGCGCGGTGGAGCGGCTGGCCCCGCTGCAACTGGCCTACATCCACGTGATCGAGGGCGAGACCGGCGGCGACCGCCACCCGCAGCCGTTCGACTACGCCGCGATGCGCAAGCCGTTCAAGGGTGCATGGATCGTCAACAACGGCTACGACGGCGCCAGCGCGGCCGAGGTGGTGTCCAGCGGTCGCGCCGACCTGGTCGCGTTCGGCCGTCCGTTCATCGCCAACCCCGACCTGCCGCGCCGCCTGCGCGAGGGCGCGCCGCTGAACCCGCTCGACGGCAACACCCTGTACGGCGGCGACGCCCACGGTTACACCGACTACCCCGCGCTGGACTGAGCCACTGGCGCTGCGGACAGGCCACCCGGCTTGTCCGCATCCTCGCGCTGGTGCAGGCTGATGCCATGAAGCCCTCGCCCACTCCCGCCGCCGGCTCACCGCTGTGCCTCAAGCGCCAGCTGTGCTTCGCGCTGTATGCGGCCAGCAACCAGGTCACCCGGCTGGCCCGCCCGGCGCTGGAGCAGCTGGGACTGACCTACCCGCAGTACCTGGTGATGATGGTGCTGTGGGAGCACGCGCCGTGCACGGTGGGCGAGATCGGCGGCCAGCTCATGCTGGACTCCGGCACGCTCACGCCGCTGCTGAAGCGGATGGAAGGCAACCACCTGCTCACACGCACCCGCGATGCGGCGGACGAACGCTGCGTGCGCATCGCGCTGACCGCCGCAGGTCGCGCGCTGAAGCGGCGCGCCAGCAAGGTGCCCGAGCTGATGCGCTGCCAGATCGCGCTGTCCACGTCCAGTCTGGAAGCGCTGCGCGAGCAGCTGCAGGCGCTGATCGCGGCGTTGCAGCCAGCCGCCGCTGGCAACGTCGATCGCTGAACATCCCGTGTCCCACAACACCATCGCCATCAACCAGCAGATGACCCGCTTCGACGGCCACACCGAGATATGGCTGTTCGGCTACGGCTCGCTCATCTACAAGGCCGACTTCGCCTGGCTCGAACGCCGCCCGGCCAGCATCCGGCACTGGGTGCGCCGCTTCTGGCAGGGTTCGCACGACCATCGCGGCACGCCCGACGCGCCAGGCCGCGTGGTCACCCTGATCGAGGAGCCCGACGCCGTCTGCGCCGGCATGGCCTACCTGATCACGCCGGACACGCTCGCCCACCTGGACGTGCGCGAAAAGAACGGCTATCTGCGCTTCGCCACCGAACTGAGCCTCGACGACGGCCGTCGCGTCGAGGGTCTGGTCTATATCGCCACCGCGGAAAACGCAGCCTTCCTCGGGCCGGCGTCCGAAAGCGCAATTGCGCGGCATATCGCCCGCTCGGCCGGACCCAGCGGCCCGAACAGCGATTACCTGCTGCAACTCGCCCACGCCCTGCGCGCGATGCAGGCCGAGGATCCGCATGTATTTGCGATCGAGCGCGAGTTGACCGGGCGGCGCACGCGTCCCGCCGCCCCCGGCTGAACCGTTGGCCAGCCTGCCGCCCGCATCTCCGCCGCCGGCAGCCCGCGCACAGACGCAGAAGTGTGAACGCGCGGGTGGCCCGCACCGCCGGCTTGGCATTACCTTCACCATCCATGCGCCAGATGTGTCCTGGTGAAATCAACGCACCCCACGCAGGGGAAGTACGTGGCGACCGAACTGGAGGAGTACCGCATTGATGTCGCCGAGCTGCGGGTCGGCATGTTCGTGTGCCGTCTCGATCGCCCCTGGGAGGAAACGTCGTTTCCGCTGCAGGGCGTGGAGTTGCTGGGCACGGATGACATCGAGGCGATCCG
>JAJXTX010000050.1 GCA_021783385.1 Pseudomonadota bacterium | reverse complement strand
CGCTGACCGGCTGCTTCGGCCGCAAGGACGTCTACGAAAGCATGGACTGGAAGATCATCGTGCTGCTCGGCGCGATCCTGCCGCTGGGCCTGGCGATCGAGCACACCGGCCTGTCGACGGTGGTGGTGGGGGGTGCGATGCGGCTGGTCGGCGGCCACGGACCGCTGGCCGCGCTGCTGATGGTGTACCTGCTGACGGCACTGCTCACCGAGCTGATGGGGCACAACCCGTCGGTGGTGCTGATGGTCGGCATCGCGGTGACCGTGGCACACGCGGCGCACGCCGATGCGCGCCCGTTCGTGGTGGCGGTGGCGTTCGCTGCGGCCACCTCGTTCGCCACTCCGGTGGGCTACCCCACCAACACCATGGTGTATTACGCCGGCGGCTACCGCTTCACCGATTTCATGAAGGTCGGCATTCCGCTGATCGCCATCTTCTGCGCGCTGTCGATGTGGCTGATCCCGCACTTCTGGCCGTTTCGGGCGGTGGGGCGGTGAGCGCTTTACTGCTGCAAAAAGCGCCAGTCAAACGCGCATTTTCGCCACCTGACTGCCCCGCGCCACCAACAGGTCGGCCATTCCCGGCGATGGCGACCACAGGCAGGCTTTGGCCCCAAACTGCCCTCCGCGGTGCTCGAGATTCGCCTCGATTCTGAAGCTGTCGTTCGCAGGGTTCAGTGTCTTGAAAGCGCTTTCTCATGACGAATAAGTTCCCTCAGCACAGGGTTGGGGAAACGGCGATCCAACGTGACCGCGTAAAAGGTCTCAGTGATCCCTTTCAGTGGATCGCCCTCGACCAGCGAGCCTGCCGTGATCTCATCTTTCACGACAATCGACGGCAATACGGCCAGCCCGATGTCTTCACGTGCCAGCAGTCGCAGCATGGCCATGTCGTCGACCTCGGCCACGATATGCGGACGAACGCCGAGCTGGTTCATCAAGGCATCAAAGCCGATCCGGATACTCGTCTCCCGCGTCGGCAGAATGACCGGATGGTCTCTGAGTCGTTCTGCCAGGCTGCACGGTTTGCGGAAACGTTCCGGGGTTCCGATGAGGCTCACCGGCCTTTCGGCCAGGCGATGGGAAACCAGCGGCTTGAGTGCATCGCGCGCCGGGGGCTGATTGATCAGCACGATGTCCAGACTCAAGGATTGCAACGAGCCCAGCAGGTCGGCGGTATTGCCCGAGCGCACGATGATCTCGATGTCGGGGCGCCCGAGCACCGGCTGCAAAAATTCCATCTGGAAGTTGCGCGAGAGCGTAGCCAGGGCACCAAGCCTCAGCGGCCGCCGGCTGGCACCGGCATCACGCAAGGTTCCCAGCAACTCCTCACCGCTGGCGAAGATGGCGTCCGCATGATCGAGCGTGATTCGGCCCACTTCGGTGAGGTGCAATTGTCGTCCACGCCGCTCGAACAGCGGGTGGCCGAGCTGCTCTTCCAGCTTGCGGATCTGCACCGACAAGGCCGACTGCGTCAGGTGCAGTCGTGCCGCTGTTCGGGTCAGATTGCCCTCATGCGCGACGGCCCAAAAGTAACGCAGATGGTTGTAATTGAGAGCACTCATACAGTTCGATTTTAACGAATCATTTCCATCAAACAATGAATTTATCTTGCGATGGTATGCCTTGCTACCGTGGCGGTCCGAACTGCCCCTCCCGGAGCTCCACCTTGCTGCCCGGTCTGCTTTCAGCGGTCATGCGATCGCGATTGTCTGTTGCTGCGACGGCCGCGCGTGGCCGTGGCCCGCGGTCGCATGCTCTGCGGAAGCCGGCAGTATGAGCAACGCCGACGCCAGACTGACCACCGATGCCGCGCGCGCAGCCCAGGTATTGCGCGACGGCGGCCTGGTCGGCCTGCCTACCGAGACGGTCTACGGTCTGGGCGCCGATGCCGGCAGCGCGCAGGCGGTGGCACGAATTTTTTCGGCCAAGCAGCGGCCGGCCGATCATCCGTTAATCGTGCATATTCACCGGCCGGCGCAAATCAGGCAGTGGGCGCGCGAGGTGCCGACCGCCGCGTGGCAGCTGGCCGAAGCCTTCTGGCCCGGCCCGCTGACCCTGGTTCTGCCACGCGTGCCGGGCGTGCTTGACGTCGTCACGGGTGGGCTGGACACGGTGGCCCTGCGCGTTCCATCACATCCGCTGGCGTTGGACCTGCTGGCGCAGTTCGGCGGCGGCGTCGCCGCGCCGTCAGCCAATCGCCACGGCCGGGTCAGCCCCACCACGGCACGGCATGTCCAGTCGGAGCTTGGTGACGCCGTTGACTTGTTGCTCGATGGCGGTCCTTGCCGCATAGGTGTCGAATCGACCATCGTGGATTTTGTTGACGAGGGCATGCGTATCCTGCGGCCCGGTGGCATCACCTCGCAGGACCTGCGGCGCGTGACCGGAGGTACCGTGCTCGACCGTGCGGACCCCGCTGTGCGCCGCCCCGGCGCGATGACATCGCACTATGCACCGCGCGCCAGGGTGGTGCTGACAGCAGCCGAGGACGCGTTGGCAGCCCTGGAGACATGGCATCGGAACGGCGCTCGCGCCGGTCTGCTTTCAGCGTGCCGGCCAGAAAACCTGCCTCCGGGCGTGCCGTGGTTGTCGCTGGGCACAGCCAGCGAACAGCAAGCGCAACAGTTGTACGCCCTGCTGCGGCAGGCCGACGACCTGGGTCTGGATGTACTCGTCGCCGTGCCGCCACTGGACGAAGGCCTGGGTGCCGCACTGTGCGACCGCCTGGTGCGCGCAGCAGGGCTCGGTGACGGGCGCGCGTTTGCCGCAGCGCGCCAACGGTAGGCAAGACCCGTCGAGCTTCTCGCACGCTTTGAGCGCGCGCGTCATGCTGGGGCGAGAACGATCGTCAGGCAGACCGGGTGCGCGCTAGCCATCTCGCCGCGCCATTTCGCCCGACTTCCACAGCGCCGCGCCGGAGCAAGAGTCGCTCGCCGCGCCAGCTACCTGTGCGCAGCAGGGGCGGCAGCCGTGAACCACTGATGCCACGCAGGCTGTAGCGCTTCGCCGGGTCTTTATCAGGCTTGCGTCGCGTTACCACGGGGACATTTGTACGGCATGGTGGCAGCCGCACCGGGTACCCGTGCGTGTTTTCAATGTTCGATTTTAGCGAACCAAAAATAACAAACAATGAATTTTTTTATTGTTGCGCCAATCGTTACCTTGAAACTCCCAGCAATCCTTCCAGGAGACCCGCCTTGTCGCCCTATCTGTTACCCCTGGCGGCACCACTACCGCTGTTCCTCATCGCGATCCTGTGCGCGTTTTGCGCGGAACGGCGTCCGCGGTGGATGCCGAAGCTCGCCGAGGCTTGCGCCATGCTGGCGCTGCTGGTTTCGCTGTTGGCACTTGTCCTGCTGATCGCGCGGGGAGTGGGCGAGAGCAGGCTTATCGGCATGGCTGGGGTCGGATTATCGGCACGACTCGATGCGGTGAGTGCGAGCATGCTGCTGCTGGTCAGCTTCGTCGGCTGGATCGTGGTGCGTTACACGAGCACCTACCTGGATGGCGAGGCTCGGCAGGGCGCCTTCACCGGCTGGCTCTGCGCTACCCTGGCCGCCGTGCTGCTGCTGGTGGCAGCAGGCAACCTGGTGCAACTGGTGGTGGCCTGGATCGGGACCAGCATCGCGCTGCACCGACTGCTGTTGTTCTATGCCGGGCGGGAAGCCGCGCGGCGCGCGGCGCGCAAGAAGCAACTATTTTCGACCCTGGGTGCGGCAGCACTGATCGCTGCGACCGGCATGCTCGCCTTCGCCTACGGCAGCACCGACATCGCCAAAATCAATGCCGCGGCCCGCGTTGGTGAGGCGTCGGGCATGATCGGGTTCGCCGCGGCCGCCCTGGCGCTGGCCGCGCTGCTGAAGTCCGCACAGTTTCCCACCCACGGCTGGCTGACCGAAGTGATGGAGGCGCCCACGCCGGTGTCCGCCCTGCTGCATGCGGGCGTGATCAACGGCGGCGGCTTTTTGCTGATCCGCTTCGCCGACGTCATGTTGCTGGCGCCTGGGGTGCTGGCGCTGCTGGCGATGGTGGGCGGCTTCACGGCGATCTTTGGTGCGCTGGTGATGCTGACGCAGCCAGCGGTGAAGACCTCGCTGGCCTGGTCGACCGTGGCGCAGATGGGCTTCATGACATTGCAATGCGGGCTGGCGCTTTTCCCGCTGGCACTGCTGCACATCGTGGCGCACTCGCTGTACAAGGCGCACGCCTTCCTCGCCTCCGGCGGTGCGGTGGAGGAGGTCGTCTCCACCCGGCAACCGGGGCCGGTGGCGGTGCCTGATGGTACGGCGGTCGGCCGTGCCTTCTTCCTGGCGCTCGCCATCTATGCCGTGATCGGCACGAGCTTCGGTCTGGTTTTCGGGCTGCAACACGAATCGCCACAGGCGCTGGCGCTGGGCGCGATCCTGATCTTCGGTGTCGCCTATCTGCTGGCGCAGGGGCTGGCCGACGGGGCACCGCGCGCCCTGACCGGCAAGACCATCGTGTATTCCGCCGCGGCGGCGATCGGCTACTTCTCGCTGCAGGTCACCGCAGCCTGGCTGACGGCCGGCACGTTGCCTACCACCCCGGCTCCGGACCGACTCGCATGGACCCTGATGGTGCTGGCGATCCTGAGCTTTGGCGCCGTGGCGGTGGCCCAGGCGCTGCTGCCGCTGTGGGCTGACCACCCCGCGGCACGGGGCCTGCGCGTGCATCTGTCGAACGGCTTCTACATCAACGCGGTGCTGGACCAGATGCTGGGCGGCTGGTCCGCGCGCAAGCCGTCGTGAACAAATCAACGAGCAGCAAGTCCATGCTGATGTCATCCACCGATCTGGCCGCACCCGTTCCACCACGTATCTGCGAAGCGGCCCGACGCGCCAGCCTGCTCATTCCACCGCTGTGGCCATTGGCCGCCAGCGTGGCCGTCAATCCCTATCTGGGCCATACCAGCGAATCGCTGGCGATGGCGGCGACACGACTCGGCCGGGCGGCTGGCGTGCGCACCACCATGCCGCGTCGCTGGTACGCCGAACGCATCCGTTCGGGTGACATCAGCGACGCCGATCTTGCGGACGCCATAAAAGCGGTGCCGAAGATTTCTGGAGTTGATACGCCGGGGCAACTGAAGGCGATGGCGGCCCGGGAACACCCGGTGCCCGCCGCGCTGGTCACCGTGGCCGATCTCGCCGCCGAACTGAGCGGCATCGATTGGCCTGCCATCGTGACCGCACGCATCAGCCACTGGGCCGCCGGTTACTTCGACCAAGGCCAGGCACTGTGGGCCGTTCCCAGGGCGCGCAGCGCCTATGATGCCTGGCGCGCCGTCGCCAGCCTTGACCTTACGCCGGAGATCGCCGGCTTGCGGGGCTTCGCCAATCGGGTGGCGCAGTTGCCCGACGCTGCCGAACACGTCATCGAAGCATGCACGCACACGCTGGGTCTTGCCGATGCCGCGCTGGAGGGCTACTTCCACCGATTGCTGGTCAGCCTTGGCGGCTGGCCGCAAATGGCCCGCTACCGGCAATGGCAGGCCGGACTGACCGGTGACCACGACACCACCGTCGTCGACCTGCTGGCGATCCGGCTGGTATGGGAGGTGGCCCTTTGCCAGCAGTATGCGTCGGGCATCGAGGCGCGCTGGCGCAACGCGATCCGGGCCTGCGCCGAACCGCTCGCCCCCACACCCGACGACCTCATCGACATGACCCTGCAGGAGGCCTGTGAGCGCGCCGAGCAAAGAAAGCTCGCCGCCGTGATGGCTCACGACGCAGCCATGCCACCGCCCACTCCCGCCTCGCTGCAGGTGGCATTCTGCATCGACGTGCGTTCGGAGGTGTTTCGGCGCGCACTGGAAGGTCTCGATCCCTCCATACGGACTCTCGGACTGGCCGGCTTTTTCGGCATCGGCGTGGCGCATCGGCGTTTTGCATCGGACGTGCCGGAGGCGCGCCTTCCGGTATTGATGCATGCCCAACTGAAAAGCTCTACGGGTCAGACCGATGATGCCACCGCCAGACATGATCACGATGTGCGCATCGGCAAGCGGGCAACGCGTGCATGGGGTCGTTTCAAGCTGGCCGCGATCTCATCATTCGCCTTCGTCGAGTCCACCGGGCCGGTTTATATCGGCAAGCTGGTGCGCGATGGACTCGCCCTGGGCCGCAAGGTGCAGGCAACGGATCCCGCACCGCGGCTGGAACCGGTGCCCGATCTGGTCACACGCATTGCCATCGCCGAGGGCGCGCTGCGGGCGATGTCGCTGACAGGTGGCTTTGCGCGCCTGGTCGTGCTTGCCGGCCACGGCGCCGATGTGGTCAACAACCCGCACGCCGCCGGGTTGCACTGCGGCGCCTGCGGCGGCAACGCAGGCGACGTCAACGCTCGACTGATGGCCGGTTTGCTCAACGATGCGGCCGTCCGTGCAGGACTCGCCGAGCGTGGCATCGCGATCCCGCCAGACACCTTGTTCGTCGCCGCGCTGCACCACACCACCACCGACATCGTCACGCTGTATGACCGTGACCATCGCACGGCGACCCACGCGAAGGACATCGCACAGGCCCGGCGCTGGTTTGACGCCGCCGGATCACTCGCCCGCGGCGAACGCATGCTGCGCCTGCCGCGGGCCGCCACGACTGCCGACGTGCTACGCCGGGCCAGGGACTGGTCCGAGGTGCGTCCCGAATGGGCGCTGGCGGGCTGCCAGTGCTTCATCGTCGCACCGCGTCGTCGCACGACAATGCGTGACCTTGGCGGACGGGCCTTCCTGCACGACTACGACTGGCAGCAGGATCCGGGCTTTGGCGTACTGGAAACGATCCTCACCGCGCCGGTGGTGGTGGCCAGCTGGATCAGCCTGCAGTATTACGGCTCAAGCGTGGCGCCGGAGCTGTTCGGCGCGGGCAACAAGCTGCTGCACAACGTCACTGGCGGCATCGGCGTGGTGGAAGGCAATGGTGGCCTGCTGCGCGCCGGCCTGCCGTGGCAATCGGTGCACGACGGCGAGCGTTTGATGCATCAGCCACTGCGACTGTCGGTGCTGGTGGATGCACCGCGCGAGGCGATCATCAACATTCTCGAACGCCACGACGGTTTGCGCGCACTGTTCGAGCATCGCTGGATGCATCTCTTCGCGCTGGATGCGCAGGGCCGGATGGCGTGGCGTTATGCCGGAAACCTGTGCTGGCAGTCGATGACCGACACCGGAGCCAGCACGCCGCTGTCCGAGGCCATGCCGGCATGAGTGACCTGCCGGCCCATCTGGCAACGCTCGAAGCCGAGGCGATCGAGATTCTGCGTGAGGGGGTGGCCGAGGCCAGAAATCCGGTGCTGCTGTTTTCCGGCGGCAAGGACTCGACCGTGCTCGCGCAGCTGGCGCTGCGCGCCTTTTACCCTTCGCCACCGCCGCTGCCGTTACTGCATATCGACTCGACCTGGGAGTTCGCTGATGTGCTGGCATTCCGCGATGCCTTTGCGCGGCAACATGGCTTTCGACTGCTCGTGCATGCCAACGAGGAAGGGCGGGCGCAGTCGCTCAATCCATTCGACCATGGCGATGTCTATACCACGCTGATGCGTACCGAGCCGCTCAAGCAGGCACTGCGTGACGGTGGCTACGACGTCATCTTCGGTGGTGCGCGGCGCGACGAGGAGGCCACCCGCGCCAAGGAGCGTATCGTTTCGGTACGCAGCGCGAGCCAGAGCTGGGAGCCTCGTTCGCAACGCCCCGAATTGTGGCGCTGCTTCAACTGGCAACGGGCACCGGGCGAAACGATCCGTGCATTCCCGCTTTCCAATTGGACCGAGCACGATCTCTGGCACTGGATCCTGCAACGGGGGGTCGACCTGGTGCCGCTTTATCTCGCACGCGAACGACCGGTGGTGATGCGCGGAGGGTTGCGCATTGTGGTCGATGACCCGCGGCGCATGCGCTGGCTTCCTGGCGAACAGGCCCGCCTCGAGAAAGTGCGATTCCGCACCCTCGGCTGCTGGCCGGTGACTGCCGCGGAAGCTTCCCATGCCGACACCCTGCCCGCTGTCGTTCAGGCAACAAGGGGCGCGCAGACGTCCGAGCGAGCCGGTCGCCTCGGTGACCGCGGGTCGCTCGAACGGCAAAAGCGGGAGGGCTACTTCTGATGCGACGACCAGAACGACGCGATGACCGTGGTCAGCCCAGCGCCCGTCCGTATGCCGGGCAATGCGGCGTACCTGCCACGATGCACGGCAAGGAGGCGGCGATCGCACCAGCGTTGCTTGATGGGCTAGGTCTGGTCGTTGACGTGCCGCCAGGCCTGGATACCGACTCGCTCGGCACCTTCACCGGAGAAATCCCGCGCGCTGGCAGCATGCGCGAGGCGGCCATCGCCAAGGCCCGCCTCGGCATGGCCATGACGAGGCGGCCGATCGGTGTCGCCAGTGAGGGCAGCTATGGCCCGCACCCACGGATACCTTTTGTTGCAGGCGGCATCGAGATGATCGTGCTTGTCGATGACACGCGCGACATCATCATCACCGAGTGTCTGGTGGAGGATGAGCCTGTCTATCGACATGCAGACGTGACGTCTTCCAGCGAGTTCGGCACTTTTCTTGATCGTATCCACTTTCCGCAGCACGCCGTGATCGTGAAACCGAATGCGTTCAAGACGCCGCCGTTTCCGATATACAAAGGCCTGCGCTGCCGACGGGCCCTGGCCGCTGCCGTCACCGAATGCGCCGCCTGTTCTTCAGATGGCCAGGCATTCGTCCAGACCGACATGCGCGCCCATATGAACCCGACCCGCATGGCCGTCATCGATCGTCTTGCACGAAAGCTGTGCAGGCGAGCGGCGACGTGCTGCCCGTGCTGCAGCACGCCAGGTTATGGTCAGGTGGATATCGAGACCGGCTTGCCCTGCGAGTGGTGCGGCTTTCCCAGCCAGCTGGTTCGTCACGAAATCTTTGGCTGTGTTGCGTGTGACCATCGCGAGCATCGCCCCCGGCCCGATGGTCGCAGCCATGCCGACCCCGGCGACTGCCCGCACTGCAACCCCTGATCGATTGGATGGGCCGGGTCGACAACTCCCGTCGGCAAACCGAAGTGGGGAAACAAGATGGAGCAGCAAGCCAGCAACCCGGCGACGGTCGATCAGCGGATCGACCGGATCCTTGCTTGCGCAACGGACTCAAATCGGCCGACCCAAGCCCGACAGGCTGCTGGCGAGCATGGTCAACCGAGTTGGCAAAGGTTGACCGACAAGCCGGCCATGCGCCGCTTCCTCGTGGCGCGCGAGAGGAAGCGGCCGGCTCGCGCGAATGTGTGGCTGCGTTGTATGCGTCCGGATCAGATGGTCAGCAACGAGAGGTTGCTGCCGAATGATTCATGAAGGCCGGGCGTAGCCCGACAGCGCCAGCTGCAGCAGGATCTTCATTTCCTCGCGCAGCGGCAGCGGGGCCACGACTTCGGCATCCGGGCCGTACTTCAGCACGTCCATCAGCAACTCCTTGGAGTTGGAATACGGCAACTTCAATTCGTAGCGGCCGTCGGCCAGCCACTCGCCTTTCTGCTGCGAGTGCCAGTGCTCGTCGGCCACCCAGCGCGCGGCGTGGGAGGAAAAGCGGATCGTCGCCCATGCCTTCGGCTTGCCGGCGAAGATGCCGTAGCTGGAGGCGAGCAGCTCGTTGAGGTCGCTCTCGCCGACGTCGATGGCGGCGGCCTCCAGCGCATGCGCGTCGCTCATGCGATCCACCGCAAAGCTGCGCAGCGCCTCGCGGTCGTGGTCCCACACGTCGAGGTACCAGTTGTCGCGGTAGTGGGTCAGGCGCTGCGGCGAGACCGTGCGCCGGCTGTCCGCGTTGGTGGTGCGCGCGCGGTAGTGGAAGCGCAGCTGGCGGCGCTCCAGCACGGCGCCGGCGACGATGCGGAATACCTGCTGGTCGAGCTTGCGCTCGCCCCACGGGATCACCCGGATGCGCTCGATCGGCAGCGCCTTGCCGCTGCCGTGGTCGGACAGCAGGCCCTCGATGCGCGCCTTGAACGGGGCCAGCGCGCCGGCCAGCACGCCCGGGCCGGAGCGGCTGATCAGCTCGTTCAATGCCAGCAGCGCGGCCAGCTCGTCGGAGGTCAGCCACAGCCCCGGCAGCTCGAAGCGCGCGCCCTCGCCCAGCGCGTAGCGAAAGGCGGCCTGTTCGCCGCCCGCGCTCTCGATCGGCGCGCCCAGCGCATCGCGCAGAAACGCCACGTCGCGGTACAGCGTGGCGCGCGAGCATTCCAGCTCGGCCATCAGGCGCGACAGCGCCACCGGATAGTGCGCCGACTTCAACAGCCGGTGCAGGGTCAAGATGCGTTCGTAGCGGTCCATGGTCTGTCCGTCGGCGCAGCGTGGGTGAGACAGCTTCCAGCATGGTGGCGGCAGCGCATCGTCGCAAGCCGGCCCATGTGCGCGGGGCTGCATGCAGCATTGTTCATTGCGAGTTCAAACCGCCCCGTTAAGGTAGGCAGCTCACTATTCTTTAACAAATGGACTGTCTCCGATGAAAAAGACCCTGATCGCCGGCCTGCTGCTGGCCGCCCTGACCAGCCTTGCCGTCCAGGCCCAGGATGCGGTGCCCGCCAGCGGCACCGACAGCAGCACCGACAGCAGCAGCGCGGCCAGCAACGGCGGCTGGAGTGGTTCGGGTGAGTTCGGCTTCGCTTCCGCCACCGGCAACTCGCGTTCGCAGAACATCAACGCCAAGCTGGGCCTGAACCAGGAAAACGAGCAGTGGAAGAACAGCTTCTTCCTCGACGCGCTGCGCTCCAAGAGCCAGCAGCGGCTGGTCGACGCGGCCGGCAACAGCATCACCCAGTTCAACACCACCGCGAGCCGCTACGACACCGGCGCCTCGGTCGGCTACAAGCTCGACCCGCGCAGCTACATCGTCTCGGCCGCCCGCTACGAGCACGACCAGTTCGGCGCCAACCTGTGGCAGGGCATTGTCTCGCTCGGTTACGGCTACATCGCCCTGAAGGACGACCGCAATGAGCTGTCGTTCGAAATCGGCCCCGGTTACAAGCGCTACCGGCCGGCGGACGTTTACGTGGTGGCCAACGGCGTCAGCGTGCGGCAGCAGCAGCCGACCAAGGCCGAGGCGGTGGCGCGCGGGCTGGTCAACTACAAGTACAAGCTCACCGACAACACTTCGCTCGAGGATACCTTCCTGATGGAAGCGGGCTCGAAGAACACCTATCTGCAGAATGATGCCGGCCTTGCCGTCAGCATGACGCGCAAGCTGGCGCTGAAGATCGGTTTCCAGGTGCGCCACAACAGCAGCGTGCTGCCCAGCGTGAAAAAAACCGACACCCTCACCACCACCAACCTGGTCTACAGCTTCTGAGCTGAGCTGCTGCCGTTGGCCGAGATGGCCCTGTCGCGTGCGGCGGGGCCGCCTCTCATGGAGTGGTGCGTGCCGGCCGCTCGCCCGGCTGCTTTTCCAGAATGTCCGTCAGCGGCTTGCCCTGGATCGTGCCGAGGGAAACGCCGAGCAGCCGCGCGATCGTCGGTGCCACGTCGACGTTGGGAAACGCCGGAATTTCGCCCCTCGGCCGGATGCCAAACCCCGCCGCGATGAAGATGCCCTGCATCAGCGGGTCGGAGTTGGGGTAGCCGTGGGCGCCGACTTGCCGGGTCGGGGTCACGAACGGGCCGGTGTCGCCCTCGACGAATTCGTAGCCGTCGGCGGCATAGAGCAAGAGGTCGGGGGCCTGATCAGTCTGCGCCGGCGTCGGCCAGCCGTCTTGCGCCGCCTGTGCGGGCGTGAGCGCCGAGCGGATGCCGGGCCTGCCCGCGAACAGCTCTTGCAGCCTTTGGATCGAGGCGGCCGTGGCGTGCGGCTGAAAGACCAGCGCGAAACCGCCATCGGCGATGCAGAAGGTGGGCTGCGCCGCCGCGCCTGACTGCAGCCCGGCCTGCCGGAGCAGGACATTGGGGCGCAACCGCTGATGAACGCTTTGCTGGCCGTGGTCGGAGACGATGATGAAGGTGGTGCGGTCGAGCTCGCCGGCGGCGCGCACCGCGTCGATGACCTCCTTCACGCGATCATCCAGAAAGGCGATGGTGTTGCGTCCCGAGTCGTTGCCGAAGCCGGTCTCGTGCTCGATGTTGTCGAGCGCCAGCAAGTGCAGCAGCAGCAGGTCGGGATGGTGCTTCCGGATGATGTCGATCGCCGCGCGGGTGTAGATGCGGTCGCGCCACGCCTGCGATGGCGCGCCGAAATGCACGAGCTGGTCGTGCGTGACGACGCCTTGCCGCAGCAGGTCTCGCTCGATGGCGCCGTCGGGATCGGGATGCTCGGCGAATTGCCAGTCGATGCTGTTGGCGTCTTCGATCGCGACCCAGTCGACCTGCGCGGTGGTGAGGCCGGCCCGATGCGCGGCATCGTACACGGTAGGCACGGCGACCAGCCGGGCCTTCGACGCCCCCATGTCGACCCTGGGTGGCGTGGCGGTACGTTGGTTGACAATGAGCCCGTTGACCAGCACGTGATGCAGGCTCGCGTTGTCGCCGGTGACCATGGCGGTGTGGTTGGGCCAGGTGATGGTGGGGTTGATCGGCTGCATCGACACCGCATACGCGCCACGCCGCATCAGTGCGTGCAGCGTTGGCGCAGGCAGTTCCGGCTCATGCAGGCTGGCCGCACCGAAGGCGTCCAGACTGATGACAACCACCTTGGGACGCTGCGTTGCGGGCGCCGCTTGCGCGCACAGCGGCAGCGTGGCGATGCTCACAAGAATGATCGCCGCGGCGACGAGATCTCGAAACAAGCTGGAGGCTGGGCACATCATGCGGTCCCGTCGGTAAGGAAAGACGCCTGTCAGAACACGGCCTACTCTGCATCAGTTGCCCGTTTTGCGCTCGTCGCTCGCCGTGGGCGTCCTGGTGCCCTGCGCTGGACTCGCAGCATCCTCGCGCCGGCCGGTCTGATCCGGGTTCCATACGAAGGTCGCCACGCTCCGCGCCGGCAGCGTGTAGTGGAAGCGGGTGGCGTCCTGCATC
>JAJXTX010000049.1 GCA_021783385.1 Pseudomonadota bacterium | reverse complement strand
GGTCGATCACGCTGCCGGCGGCACCTGCGCGCTGCTCGAACTCGCCGAACGCGTCGGCGGACAGCAGTTCAGCCCACAGGTAGCTGTAGTAACCGGCCGCGTAACCGCCGGCGAAGATGTGGCTGAATCCGTGCGGAAACCGCTGCCACGCCGGCGGATGCAACACGGCGACCTGCTTGCGCACTTCCGCCAGCACCGCCAGCGTGCGCGCGCCCTGGTCCGGGTCGTATTCCAGATGCAGCAGGAAGTCGAACAGCGCGAACTCCAGCTGGCGTACCAGGAACAGGCCGGCTTGGAAATGCCGCGCCGCGAGCATGCGCTGGAACAGCTCGTCGGGCAGCCGCTCACCGGTCTGCCAGTGGCGCGCGAACAGGTCCAGCGCCTCGCGGTTCCAGCCGAAGTTCTCCATGAACTGGCTCGGCAGCTCCACCGCATCCCACTCGACACCGTCGATGCCGCCGATCGAGGGCAGCGCGATCTCGGTGAGCAGGTGGTGCAGGCCGTGGCCGAATTCGTGGAACAGGGTCAGCACGTCGTCGTGGGTGAGCAGGGCCGGCCGGCCCTCGGTGGGCGGGGCGAAATTGCAGGTGAGAAAGGCCACCGGCAACTGCGACTGCACACCATCGTCGAAGCGCGCGCGGCAGACGTCCATCCAGGCACCGCCGCGCTTGCCGGTGCGCGCATACAGATCCACGTAGGCACCGGCGAACACGCGATCATCGGCATCGCGCACGTCGTAGTAGCGCACTTCGGGATGCCATACGTCGACGTCGTCGCGGGCGCTCAGGCGGATGCCGTAAAGCCTGCCGACCAGGGCGAACAGGCCGTCGATCACCGCCGGCAGCGGGAAATAGGGCTTGAGCTGCTCCTCGTCCAGCGCGTACTGCTGCTGGCGCAGCTTTTCCGAGGCGTAGCCGACGTCCCACGACTCGAGGTTGTCGAGGCCCAGCTCGCTGCGGGCAAATTCGCGCAGCGTGGCCAGCTCCTGCTGCGCCACCGGCCGTGCGCGCGCGGCCAGATCGTGCAGGAACTCCATCACTTCGGTCGGCGAGCCGGCCATCTTGGTCGCCAGCGACTCCTCCGCGGCATTCGCGAAGCCGAGCAGCCGGGCCGCCTCGTGGCGCAGCGCCATGATCTTCTCGATGCGCGCGGAGTTGTCAAACTTGCCGGCCTGCGGCCCCTGGTCGGAGGCGCGCGTCTGGTAGGCCCAGTACACGCGCTCGCGCAGGCCGCGGTTGTCGGCATAGCTCAGAACCGCCTGCACGCTGGGCTGCTTCAGCGTCACCAGATAGCCGTCCAGCTCCTGATCCTCGGCATACTGGCGCAGCACCGCGCGGCCGGACTCGGGGATGCCGGCCAGATCGCGCTCGTCGGTGATGTGCTCGTGCCATGCCTCGCTGGCATCGAGCACGGCGTTGGAGAATTCGGTCGACAGCCGCGAGAGTTCCACCCCGATCTCGCGATAGCGCGAGCGCGCCGGTTCCTCCAGCGCCACGCCGGAGAGCTTGAAATCACGCAGCGCGTGCTCGACCAGCGCCCGCTCGGGCCGCGGCAGTGCGGCGAAGTCCGGTGCATCGGCCAGCGCCTGCACGGCGGCGTACAGCGCGCGGTTCTGGCCCAGCTCGATCGCGTGTTCGGTCAGCGCCTCCTCGGCCGGGCCGTAGACCTGACGCAGCGCCTCGCTGTCGGCCACCGCATGCAGGTGCCCGACCGGCGACCACGCCCGCGCCAGCCGCTGCTCCAGCCGCTCCTGGGTCAGCATCACGGTGGTGAAATCGCGCGGCGCACCGGGTGCGGTGAGGGCGTCGATGGCGTCACGGTAGTCGGCCAGGATTGTCTCGATCGCCGGCGTCACGTGCTCGGGACGGATGCGTGAAAATGCCGGCAGTGTCGCGTCGGCCAGCAGGGGGTTGTCGTGGTTCATGGAGTCTCCTTGAGGCGGTCAGCGTGGCGACGCGCCCGATCGAAATCAAGCGCGGCACACACAGCCGACCATCGCCGGACACGTGACAGACACCTAGAATGCGCGAATGAATCCTCTCCGCAGCTTCAACGGCGTGCTGCCCAGCCTCGGCGAACGCGTGTATGTCGACCCCGCCGCCACTGTCATCGGTGCCGTGCAGCTGGGCGACGACGTCTCGATCTGGCCGGGTGCAGTGCTGCGCGGCGACGTGCACTTCATCCGCGTCGGCGCACGCAGCAACGTGCAGGATGGCAGCATCGTGCACGTGACCCACGACGGTCCGTATTCGCCCGGCGGCTTGCCCACGCTGATTGGTGCGGAAGTCACCATCGGCCACGCTGCGGTGATCCACGCCTGCACCATCGAGGACTGTTGCCTGATCGGCATGCACGCCAGCGTGCTGGACGGCGCCGTGGTGCGCAAATACGGTTTCGTCGGCGCCGGCAGCGTGATCCCGCCCGGCAAGGTGGTGGGGGAACGCGAACTGTGGCTGGGCAACCCGGCCAGGTTCGTGCGTCTGCTCAGCGACCGCCAGATCGAGCAGCTGCACTACTCGGCCGATCAGTACGTGCGGCTGAAGGACGAATACCTGCTGGCCATGTGATGGCGCGGCGACTCAGCAGGCCGCGGTAGCTGCTTCCAGTGTCGCCAGCCAGCGCAGCGCGTGCGCGCGGTCGCTGCCGCACATCGCCGGCTCGGGTTGCAGGCTGGCGCATACCGGCGGCCGCCGCGGATCGCCGAAGATCGCGCAGCGGTTGTCCGCGGTGAGCTGGACGCAGCGCACGCCGGCCGGCTTGCCCGCCGGCATGCCGGGAATCGGCGAGCTGATCGACGGCGCGATGCAGCAGGCGCCGCAGCCGACGCGGCAGGTCCGCGCATTCAAGCCGACGCTTGCCGCAGCAGCTGGTACACCGGCTCGGTCTCCGGCCGCTGGCCGTGCCACAGCGCAAACGCGTCGGCAGCGGTTTCCAGCAGCATGCCCAGCCCATCGAACGCATAGCGCGCATCAGCTGCCTTCGCCCACGCCAGAAAGCTGCTGGCGGCCACGCCATAGGACAGGTCGTAGCAGAGGGCCCGGGCGCCGACCAGCGAGAACGGCAGCGGCAGCGGCACGCCCAGCACGCCGGCCGACGTGGCGTTGACGATCAGGTCGTAGCTGCCGATGTCGGCCAGGTCCTGCCAGTAGCGCGTATGCGCGCGCGCGGGCTCACCGATCGCGTCGGCCAGCGCGTCGGCGGCCGCCGGCGAGCGGTTGACGATGGTCAGCGTGGCCACCCCCGCATCCAGCAGGTTCCACGCCACCCCACGCGCCGCGCCGCCCGCGCCCAGCAGCAGCGCGGTGTGGCCGCGCAGATCCACGCCATGGCGCTCGGTGATATCACGCACCATGCCGTCGCCGTCAGTATTGTGCGCGGCGAGCCGGCCATCCGGCAGCGCGGTCAGCACGTTGGCGGTACCGACGCGGCTGGCCGACGGGCTGCACTGGTCGGCCAGCGCGAAGGCCGCCGCCTTGTGCGGCAGGGTCACGTTGGCACCGGCGCCGCCGGCGGCGAAGAAGGCGCGCACCGCCGCCGCGAAATCGGCCGGCGGCGCGTCGATTGCGCGGTACTCCAGCGCAAGGCCGAACTGCTGCGCGAACGCCTGGTGGATGCGCGGCGACAGACTGTGGCCGATCGGATGGCCGAACACGGCGAACTGGGTGGGGTTCATGCGGATTTCCTGGCCGGTGGAATGCGCCACGCAACGCGCATGCCGCTGCGCATTCTACAAGCGGCGGCGGCGTGCACCGCGGGTGGTCGCAGCCGGTGAGATGCCTGCGCGGCAGGCTCAGCCTCCACCACCAAGGAGATCACCATGCGCGCAGCTTCGCCTTCCCACCCTGACCATCAGCACCTGCTCGGCGCCACCGTGCTGTGGCTGCTGGCCGGCAGCGCGCTGCTGCTAAGCACGCTGGTGCCGTGGCATACCGCGTGGCTGGGCTGGACGCCGGCCTTCTGGCTGTTGGGTGCGCCACTGATGCTGCTGCTGGTGCTGGAACCCGGGCGGGTGCGTCGACTGCTGCGAGCATTCCGCGCGCGTCGCCCGGCACGGGATGACCTGGCCTGGCATGCCACCGCGCGCCGCGCCGCTACTTCACGCTGGCGGTGATGCCCTGCCGCTTGCGCTCCATCCGGCGCAGGAACTCCTGCATGATGCGCAGGTAAAGCTGATCGCCGAGGTGGGCGTCCTCGACGCCCGCGTCGATCGACGGGTTGTCGTTGACCTCGATCACCACCGGCTTGTCGCCGACCTGTTTCAGGTCCACGCCGTACAGACCGTCGCCGATCAGCTGGGTCGCCTTGAGCGCCAGCTTGACCACTTCGGCCGGCGCATCGCTCACCGCGATGGTCTCCGAGCCGCCGGTTTTCGCGGTGCCCTTGGCGCCGTGGTTGTAGATCTGCCAGTGGTTGCGCGACATGTAGTACTTGCAGGCGTACAGCGGCTCGCGGTTGAGCACGCCGATGCGCCAGTCGAACTCGGTATAGACGTATTCCTGCGCCAGCAGCAGCGCGCTGTGCTGGAACAGTTCGCCGGCGGCCTGCTCCAGCGCCGTCTCGCTTTCCACCTTGACCACGCCGCGCGAAAACGAGCCATCAGGGATCTTCAGCACCAGCGGAAAGCCGAGCTTGGCGACCACCTCCTTCATGCCCTTGCTGTCATCGCGATAGAGGATCTCGGTGCGCGGCACCGCCAGCTTGCGTGACACCATCAGGTCGTTGAGGAAGATCTTGTTGGTACAGCGCAGGATCGAGCTGGGGTCATCGATCACCACCATGCCTTCCTTCTCCGCGCGGTGGGCGAAGCGGTAGGTGTGGTTGTCGCTGGCGGTGGTCTCGCGGATGAACAGGCCGTCGTATTCGGCCAGCCGCTGATAGTCGTTCTTGCCGATCGGATCGACCTCGATGCCGAGCTCCCTGCCGGCGGCGATGAACGACTTCAGTGCCTTCTTGTTCGATGGCGGCATCTGCTCGGCCGGGTCTACCAGCATCGCGATGTCGTAGCGGTACAGTTTGCGCGCACGCGGCTTGCGCCACAGCTTCTTGGAGAAGCGGTCGAGCTCCTCGGCGAAGGCGTCCTCCTGCGCGTCGTCCAGCGTGTGCAGGCCGACCGGCTTGATCGAGCTGACCTGCCACACGCGGTCGCGGGTGAACTCGATCCGCATCAGCGGGCACGGAAACGACTCGAACACCTGCCGCGCCAGATCCTGCAGCGCCGGGTAGGCGGTTTCGCCGAAGTACACCAGGATGCCGAAGTCGGTGGTGTCGCGGCCGCCGGCCGGCAGGAAGTGCGTCAGCTTCTGGTTGAGGTCGTCGATGTCCACGCCGTACAGCGAGCGCCGGCGCAGATCGTTCACCGTGCGCACCGACGGCATCACCCGGTGTCCGCGGGCCTCGGCCAGCAGCGACACGTAGTAACCGGTGCCCAGATATTTGTAGCTGCGGCAGAGGTTGATCACGTGGGTGCGTTCGTCATCCCCACCCACCGGCTTGCGCAGGTAGTCCATCGCGCTCATCACGTCGACGGAAGGATAGTACGAGCCCCAGTCGGAGGCCTTTTCGACAACGATGACCAGACGGGTCATGACACCTCTCGGGCAGGGCGATTACGGCGAAATGCCCGGCGCGGGCGCGGCGAAAAGGCAAGGCGCGCAGTTTGGCACAGGGCCGGCATGGCACAAGCGAAAGCGCTGAAGCGCGGATTAACGCGGCGGTTACCTGACCGAAAACACGGGATCTTGATCGCACGCGCTGCTAGAGTCCGCGGCTTCCCTCGTCCCCTCCCACCTGCCGCCTCCCGCTGCACGCGGCGCCGGAACCGAACAACATGCACCCACCCCCAGCCACCGCCAACGTGCGCGTCCGTCGTGCCGAAAGCTCCGATCTCGACGACCTGGTGATGCTGGAGGAACGCACGTTCGACAGCGACCGCATGAGCCGAGCGCAGTACCGCCGCCACCTCGACAGTGACTCCGCGCTCGTGCTGGTGGCCAGCGCCAACCACCGCAATTTTCTGGGCACCGCGGTGGTGTTTTTCCGCAAGCGCAGCCGCGTGGCGCGACTGTATTCGCTGGCCACCCAGCCGGAGACGCGCGGCAAGGGCGTCGGCACGGCGCTGGTCGAAGCCGTCGAGGCCGCCGCGCGCCAGCGCCGCTGCCGCGCGCTGCGGCTGGAAGTGCGCACCGACAACCACGGCGCGATCCGCCACTACGAACGGCTCGGCTACCGGCGCATCGGCCCGCTGGAGCAGTACTACCAGGACGGCGCACACGGCTGGCGCTACGAGAAGCTGCTGGACTGAAGTGAGCGCGCGGCGCCGGCGCGATCAGCTGCCCAGCGGCTGGCCGATTTTCTGCCGGGTCGCCTCGTCCGGCCTTGCCACCAACGCGCCGGTGCGCATCAGGCTGATGCGGTAGTGGCCCTGGTCGACCAGCGGCAGGTAGGCGCCGCTGCCGTACACGGTGTCGACCTCCGGCAGCCATTGCGGATAGTGCCGCTTGAGGTTGAACAGGTCGAACGCACCGGCCTGATCGAAGCTGATCACCGTGCGCGGCGCATGCATTTCCTGCGCGGGATCGTCGTAGCGGCCCGACAGCCGGTCGAGCCGGTACAACGGCGGCAATCCGGCCAGCAGCGCGGGCAGCTTCCATTTCAGCACCACCGCCTCGATGCGCCAGTCGTCGCCCGCCAGTTCGACCTGGCGCGTGCTGCCGTCGGGCCAGGTGAGGGTGAGCGCCCAGCGTTGCGGCGACAGGATGTGCGCGTCGATATCGACCACCGGTGCCTCGCCGCTCAGCAGCCGGTAGCCGCGCAGCGCGTAGCCGCTGCCGCCGAGCAGCAGGGTCAGCGCCAGGCAGATAACGCACAGCAGCGCGCGCCAGCTCGCGGCTAGCCGATGGCCGGCGTGCAGGTGCCGGCGCAACAGCACCAGCTGCACCAGCGTGAACAGCAGAAAGATCGCCGCCAGTCCCAGCAGCAGGGTCATCGGCAGGCGCAGCAGCGTGCTCCAGTCCATCACGGTTACCCTCGGCGCGGCGTTGCGACGTTCATCATCCCATCATAACGGCTCCAGCCCGGCGCCTTGGCCGCCATCGCTATACTGCAGTTCTCCCCAGGAAAACTCGCCATGCGCCGACCCTCCCTGCTGCTGCTCTGTGTTGCCATCACCGCGCTGGCCGGCTGCGGCCTGAAGGGCCCGCTGGTGCCGCCACCGCCACCTTCCGCGCCGGCGCCGGCCGCGACCGTCGCGCTGCCGGCGCATGCCGCCGTGCCCGCCAGCACGCCGCCCTGACGCCGCCGCGCCATGCAGCTGCGCTTCTCGAAAATGCACGGCCTCGGCAATGATTTTGTCGTGCTGGACTGCCGCCACGGCGGGTTTCCGCTACGCCCGGCGCAGATCCGCGCGCTGGCCGACCGCCACACCGGCGTCGGCTTCGATCAGCTGCTCAGCGTGGAACCGGCGCGCGACCCTTCCTGCGCGTTCTACTACGGCATCTGGAATGCCGACGGCTCGCCGTCGGGGCAGTGCGGCAACGGCGTGCGCTGCGTGGCCGCGTGGCTGCACCGCGCCGGCGCGCTGGCGCTCGGCCAGACCGTGCAGATCGAAAGCCCGTCCGGCCCGGTGGCGGTGCGGCTGCTCGACGCCCACGCGGCAATCGTGAACATGGGCGAGCCGGTGTTCGAGCCGGCGCGGATCCCGTTCGAGGCCGCCACCGCGGCGCCGCGCTACCGCCTCGCGCTGGACGGCGAGGAGCGCGAGATCGGCGCGGTGTCCTTGGGCAATCCGCACGCGGTGATGACGGTGGCCACGCTGGACGACCCCGCGCTGGTGCGGCTGGGCCCGTTGCTGTCCGGCCACGCGCGGTTTGCGCAGGGCGCCAATGCCGGCTTCGTGCAGCGGCTCGATCGCGCCCACCTGAAGCTGCGCGTGCACGAGCGCGGCGCCGGCTGGACGCAGGCCTGCGGCACCGGCGCCTGCGCCGCAATGGCGGTGCTGCACCAGCGTGGCGAGGTCGACGATCACGTGCAGGTGGCGCTGCCCGGCGGCACCCTCGCGATCGACTGGACCGGCCCCGGCCAGCCGCTGTGGATGAGCGGCCCGGCGACGTTCGTGTTCGAGGGCGTATGGGCGGTGGTCGGCGCCGGTTAGCCCCGCAGTTGAAGCGTGCGCGCGTCCATCGCACACTCCAGCCGGACGGCGTGCGTTTGCCGCGCGCCCCGCACCGGTTTCGAGGACATCCACGCATGACCGCCACCCTGCTCGATGACGCCACCCAGGCGCGCGTGGTTGCCGCCTACCTGAAGCGCCACCCGGAATTCCTCAGCGAGTATCCCGAGCTGGCCGCCAGGCTGACGATGCCGCGCGAACAGGGCCCGGTGTCGTCGCTGGCGGTGTATCAGCTGAACAGCCTGCGCGAGAAGAACGCCGAGCTCGAGCGCCAGCTGGCCGAGCTGATCTCGATCGCCGCCGAGAACGAGAAGCTGATGGAACGCGTGCATGCACTCACTGTGGCGCTGCTGCGCGCCAACACGCTGGAGGTGACCGCGCGCAGCGTGGTGGCCCGGCTCAGCGCGGATTTCCATACCGAGCAGGTGCGCCTGGTGCTGTTCGGCGAGCAGCCGCAGCTGCCGCGCGCCGAGTGGCTGCTGCAGGTGATCGGCCCGGAGGCGCTGCCGGAATTCACCGGGTTCCTGCAGCAGAACGAGCCGGTGGCGGGGCGCATTTCCGCCGAGAAGCTGGATCGGCTGTTCGGTGCCCGCGCCGCCGAAGTGCGCTCGGTGGCGATGATGCGGCTGGGCGATGCCGGCATCCTGGCGATCGGCAGCGCCGACCCGAACCGCTTCCAGCCCGGCATGGGCACGCTGTTCCTGAAGATGATCTCGGCCACCATCACCGCCGCGCTGGCGCGCGCGCGGGATGTGTCCTGAGGCGCGGATGAGCCCCGCCGCCCAGGTCGAGCAGTGGCTGGGCAGGCTGGCCAATGAGCGCCACGCCTCGCCGCATACGCTGGCCGCCTATCGCCGCGATCTGGCCAAGCTGCTGAACTTCATGCAGACGCGCCAGCTGACCAGCTTCGCTGCGCTGGACGCCAACCTGATGCGCGCGTTTGTCGCCACCGCGCATCGCGGCGAACTGGCCAGCCCGGCGCTGGCACCGAAAAGCCTGCAGCGGCTGCTGTCCTCCTGCCGCAGCCTGTTTCGCCAGCTCGGCCGCGAGGGCGCGCTCGCGCATGACCCGCTGCTCGGCGTGCGCGGCCCGAAGGTGCGGCGCAAGCTGCCGCAGGTGCTGGACGTGGATGAGGCCGGCGCGCTGGTCGGCAGCGACAGCGGCGGCCGGCTGGCGCTGCGCGACCGCGCGATGCTGGAGCTGTTCTACTCCAGCGGGCTGCGCCTGTCCGAACTGGTCGGGCTGCGCTGGCAGGATCTGGATCTGCAGGGGGGTGAGGTGCGCGTGCTCGGCAAGGGCAGCAAGACCCGCGTGCTGCCGGTCGGCCGACATGCGCTCGCCGCGCTGCGCGCACTCGGCGCGGCGCAGGGCATGCGGGCGGAGAGCCCGATATTCCGCGGTCGCGGCGGCGCGCCGATCCACCCGCGCACGGTGCAGCTGCGTCTGAAAACGCTGGCGCTGCAGCAGGGCATGCCGCGGCATGTCCACCCGCATCTGCTGCGCCACACCTTTGCCAGCCACATGCTGGAATCCTCCGGCGACCTGCGCGCGGTACAGGAACTGCTCGGCCACGCGGACATCGCCACCACGCAGATCTACACCCACCTGGATTTCCAGCACCTGGCCAGGGTGTACGACGCGGCGCATCCGCGCGCGCGGCGCAAACGCTGAGCGCGCCCGGCCGCTGCCAGCCGCACTGGCACATTGAAGCAGCCTCTCGCCGGCCCCACGTGTGAGGCTCACGAGCATTCATTGCGGAGTCTTCATGGAATCGTTTCACGCCACCACCATCGTCTGCGTGCGTCGCGAGGGCCGCGTGGTGATCGGCAGCGACGGTCAGGTCACCCTCGGCAACACCGTGATGAAGGCGAACGCGCGCAAGGTGCGCCGGCTCGGCAAGGGCAACGTGATCGGCGGCTTCGCCGGCGCCACCGCCGATGCGTTCACGCTGTTCGAGCTGTTCGAGCAGAAGCTCGACAAGCACGGCGGCAACCTCACCCGCGCCGCGGTGGAGATGGCCAAGGAGTGGCGCACCGATCGCCGCCTCGGCCGGCTGGAGGCGATGCTCGCGGTGGCCGACCAGGACGCCTCGCTGCTGATTTCCGGCAACGGCGACGTGCTGGAGCCCGAACACGGCCTGATCGCGATCGGCTCCGGTGGCCCGTTCGCGCAGTCCGCCGCGCTGGCGCTGCTGGAAAATACCGACCTGGATGCGCGCGCCATCGTCGAGAAGGCGCTGAAGATCGCCGGCGACATCTGCATCTACACCAACCATAACGTGTCGATCGAAGAGCTGTGAGGAGAGCGGGGAACGGAGCTTGGGGAACGGGGAACGTGCCGTTCGCCGCGATCCTTCACTCCCCGTCCTGATTCCAAGGCTTCCTCGCTCATCTTTCAGCATCTCGGAAAGTCCGCGTTCCCCATTCCCTGTTCCCGCTTTCAAAGAAGCAGCCATGTCCGAACTCACGCCGCGCGAAATCGTCAACGAACTCGACCGCTACATCATCGGCCAGCACGACGCCAAGCGCGCGGTGGCGGTGGCCTTGCGCAGCCGCTGGCGGCGCATGCAGCTGCCGGCGGAGATGCGCAACGAGATCACGCCGAAGAACATCCTGATGATCGGTCCCACCGGCGTCGGCAAGACCGAGATCGCGCGACGGCTGGCGACGCTGGCCAATGCGCCGTTCGTGAAGGTGGAAGCGACCAAGTTCACCGAGGTCGGCTATGTCGGCAAGGACGTCGAGTCGATCATCCGCGACCTCGCTGACGTGGCCTACAAGCTGACCCGCGAGCAGGCGGTGAAGCGGGTCCGCACGCAGGCCGAGGATCGCGCCGAGGACCGCATCCTCGATGCGCTGCTGCCGCGTCGGCAGACGCCGACCGACTGGACGCATGACCAGGCTACGCCGGCGATCGAAAGCGATACCCGCCAGAAGCTGCGCAAGCAGCTGCGCGAGGGCGCGCTGGACGAGCGCGAGATCGAGCTGGACCTCGCGCTCAACGTGGGCGTGGAGATCATGTCGCCGCCGGGCATGGAGGAGATGGGCGCGCAGCTGCGACAGATGTTCCAGAACCTCGGCGGCGCCAAGACGCAGCAGCGGAAACTGGCGATCAAGCTGGCGCGACCGATGCTGATCGACGAGGAGGCGGGCAAGCTGCTCAACGACGAGGAGCTGCGCGCGCAGGCAATGGAGGCGGCCGAGCAGAACGGCATCGTGTTCATCGACGAGATCGACAAGGTGGCGCAGCGCGGCGACCACGGCCACGCCGGCGTCAGCCGCGAGGGCGTGCAGCGCGACCTGCTGCCGCTGGTGGAAGGGTCCACCGTGTCCACCAAGTACGGCCCGATCAAGACCGACCACATGCTGTTCATCGCTTCCGGCGCGTTCTCGCTGGCCAAGCCATCGGACCTGATTCCGGAGCTGCAGGGCCGGCTGCCGATCCGCGTCGAGCTGTCGGCGCTGAGCGTGGACGACTTCAAGCGCATCCTGCGCGAGCCGCACAACGCGCTGACCAAGCAGTACGTGGCGCTGCTGGGCACCGAGGGCGTCAGCCTGGCGTTCACCGACGCGGGCATCGACCGGCTGGCCGAGGTGGCGTTCCAGGTCAACGAACGCACCGAGAACATCGGCGCGCGCCGTCTGCACACGGTAATGGAGCGGCTGCTGGAGAAGATCTCCTTCGAGGCAGCGGACAAGTCCGGCCAGAGCTACAGCATCGACGCCGAGCAGGTGGACCAGAGCCTGGGCTCGCTGGTGCAGAACGAGGATCTGAGCCGCTACATCCTGTGACGCCATGAAGCCCTAACAAGTCGCGTGACCCGATCAGGTAAAATGGCGCGGTGAGCAACATCATCGAACTGAAAACGACCGGCCCGCGCGCCCGCCTGCGCGAGGCGCAGCAGAAGCAGCTGCTGGTGCGGTTGTGGCGCGAGGATCTCGAACACGGCAGCTTCTGTGGCTACGTGGGCGGCGTCGGACAGGAGTTTTTCCTGCTGTGGGTGGTCGGCGACGGCATCACCTACGATGGCATGTACGTGATGCGCCATCGCGACGTCTCCGAGCTGGAAGCGCCGGACAAGCACCACGCCTTCTTCGAGAAGGCGCTCGCGCTCAAGCACATCCTGCCACGCCCGCCACGCGGTTTTCCGCTGGACAACATCCGCGAGGTGATCCAGGCCGCGGCCGCCCAGGCGCAGGTGATCGGCGTGCATGTGGACAGCGAGGACGAAGCCGAGGTGTGCTACATCGGCCGACTCGCCAGCGTCGAGGAGGACGGCTTCAACCTGCAGGAGCTCAGCCCCGACGCGGAATGGATGCGCGAGCCGTCGTTCTTCGGCTGGGACGAAGTGTCCACCGTCAGTATCGAGGACGGCTACGCGCAATCGCTGCTCGCCGTGGCCGGCCCGGCGCCGGCGCTGGAACAGGGCGACGCGGGCATCAGCCGCGCCTGAACCGGCGTTCGTCCGCGCGATGGCGCGCGCGCCATCGCGTATGCTCAATGCGCACATCCAGCGTGTGGCGGAGGGCCGATGACGCGCATCGTCGTGGTGGGCAGCATCAACATGGATCTGGTCACGCTGGCGTCGCGCTTCGCCGGCGCCGGCGAGACGCTGCTGGGCGAGCGCTTTCTCACGCTGCCGGGCGGCAAGGGCGCCAACCAGGCGGTGGCGGCGGCACGGCTCGGCGCCGAGGTGGCGCTGGTTGGCGCACTCGGCTGCGACGCCTTCGGCCAGCAGCTGCGCCAGGGCCTGCTCGCCGAGGGCATCGACCTCAGCCACACGCTGCAGCTCGACGACTGCGCCAGCGGCACCGCCTCGATCACCGTGGCCGGCGGCGAAAACCAGATCGTGGTGGT
>JAJXTX010000344.1 GCA_021783385.1 Pseudomonadota bacterium | reverse complement strand
GTCCCACCTGGCAACGCTTCAGCTACACGCAGCGGCAGGACAACCGCGACAGCTGGGCGCAGGTGTGGATCAGCAACGCCGACGACTACGCGCGCGCGCGCGCACTGCTGCGCGAGATCGGCATCGAGCCGCTGATCCGGCATGCCGACGAGCTGGCCGCCGCGCGCAACCCGGGTAGCGAGAGCGCCCGGCGCAACACGCCGATGCTGGTGCGTCGCATCCTGCTGATCGCGGTGGTGCTGGTGTTCGCGATCCAGATGCTGCGCTACCTGCATATCGTCTGATGCAGCCGATGGAACATGGCCGGCGCACGGGCATAGAATCGTGCCATGCGTTCCGAACATGTCCGGCTGTTCCAGACCCTGCCCCACGCGTGCGGCTACTACGCCGAGCGCACCGCGCAGAACCTGGTGATCGATCCGGCGGCGCCGCAGCTTGACCACCTGTACGGCCCGGCGCTGGAGCGCGGCTTCCGCCGCGCCGGCGGCCACCTGTACTTTCCGCACTGCCCGCAGTGCCACGCCTGCACACCGTGCCGCCTCGACGTGGCGAATTTCCAGCCCGACCGCGCGCAGCGCCGCTGCCTGAAGCGCAACGCCGACCTCGTCGTCAGTGAGTCGATTCCCGGCTACAACCGCGAGCGCCACGCCTTGTACGAGCGCTACCTGCAGAGCCGCCATGCCGGCGGCGGCATGGACGACGCCGAGGCCAGTGACTTTCGCCGCTTCCTCACGGCGCCGTGGAGCCCCACGCTGTTTCTCGAACTGCATCTGGGCGAGCGGCTGCTGGCAGTCGCCGTGACCGATGTCTGCCTCAACGGGCTTTCCGCCGTCTATACGTTCTATGACCCGGCGGAGAATGCGCGCAGCCTCGGTACCTACGCGATCCTGCAACAGGTCCAGCTGGCCCGCCGTCGCGGCGTACCGTGGCTGTATCTCGGCTTCTGGATCGACGGCCACCCGAAGATGGACTACAAGCGCCGCTTCCGGCCACTGCAGCTGCGCGGCAGCCACGGCTGGGAACCCATGCCGTAGGGTGGCGGCCCATCCATCGCTCGTGCCAAGTCGCGGCATGGATGTGCAGTCTGCCCGCATGGCGCAGCCCCATCACGTAGTCGTTCGATGGTTTTGCTCACAGCTCGATACGCACGCAACTGGCCGCACGTATCGCCTTGGCCACCGCAGCCTGCACCGTATCGGCGCGCGCCAGCGTCACCGCCATGCGCCGGCGGCCCTTGACCGCCGGCTTGCCGAAGATGCGCAACTGGGTGTCCGGTTCGGCCAGCGCCTCGGCCACGCCGTGGTAGCGCGGCGCGCTGCCGTCTCCCTCCACCAGCACCGCGCACGACGCGGATGGGCCGAGCTGCCGGATCAGCGGAATCGGCAGGCCGAGGATTGCCCGCGCGTGCAGCGCGAACTCGGACAGGTCCTGCGAGATCAGCGTGACCAGGCCGGTGTCGTGCGGACGCGGGCTGACCTCGGAAAAGATCACCGCGTCGCCCTTGACGAAAAATTCCACCCCGAACACGCCCCAGCCGCCCAGCGCGCCGGTGACCGCGGCGGCCTGCCGCTGCGCCTCGGCCAGCGCGGCGTCGCTCATCGGCTGCGGCTGCCACGACTCGCGGTAGTCGCCGTCTTCCTGCCGATGGCCGATCGGCGCGCAGAAGCTGACGCCGGCCGCGTGCTGCACGGTCAGCAGGGTGATCTCGTAGTCGAAATCGACGAAGCCCTCGACGATCACCCGGCCCTTGCCCGCCCGCCCGCCGGACTGCGCGTAATCCCACGCGTGCTGCAGATCGTCGGCGCCGCGCACCACGCTCTGGCCCTTGCCGGAGGAACTCATCACCGGCTTGATCACGAACGGGTAGCCGATCGCGGCGGCCGCCTCGCGGTACTGCGCCTGGTCGTCGCAGAAGCGGTAGCGCGAGGTGGGCAGCTGCAGCTCCTCGGCGGCCAGCCGGCGGATGCCTTCACGGTCCATCGTGAGCCAGGCGGCGCGTGCGGTGGGGATCACGCGCAGGCCCTGCTGTTCCAGCTCGATCAAGGTGGGCGTGTGGATCGCCTCGATCTCCGGCACCACCAGGTCGGGCTGTTCCCGTTCGATCACCGTGCGCAGCGCGTTGCCGTCGAGCATGTCGATGACGTGGCTGCGATGCGCCACCTGCATCGCCGGCGCATGGGCGTAGCGGTCCACCGCGATCACCTCCACCGCATAGCGCTGCAGCTCGATCGCCACCTCCTTGCCCAGCTCGCCGGCGCCCAGCAGCAGGACGCGCAGCGCGTGATCGGAGTGCGGGGTGCCGAACGGTTTCATCGCGAAGTTCCTGGGGCAAACCGGCATTGTAAGGGTGCAGGGACGGGCCATGGCGCTGGCCACTGGGCACTTGTATTGTGATATCACTTTGATATCTACTTTGCGAAACCACAGGGAGAGCGATTCCATGAACGAGCGCAAGGGTTTTTCGGTCAGCGGCATCCCTTTCATCGGGCTGATGTTGGTGCAGGCGGCACTGGCGCTGTACCTCTTCAGCAGCCAGACGCCGATCGGCTTCATCCTCGGCGTGGCGCTGGGCGTGCTGCTGCCGTTTCTCGCCAAGGGCTTTTTCCAGGTGGCGCCGAACGAGGGCCAGGTGCAGCAGCTGTTCGGCAAATACGCCGGCACCGTGCGCGAAGAGGGCCTGCGCTGGACCAACCCGTTCTTCAGCAAGCAGCGCCTGTCGCTGCGCGTGCGCAACTTCGAGAGCAGCAAGCTGAAGGTCAACGACAGCGATGGCAACCCGATCGAGATCGCCGCGGTGGTGGTGTGGCAGGTGCTGGATACCGCCGAGGCGGTGTTCTGCGTGGACGACTACGAGAACTACGTGCACATCCAGACCGAATCGGCGCTGCGGCAGATGG
>JAJXTX010000343.1 GCA_021783385.1 Pseudomonadota bacterium | reverse complement strand
AACGCGGCGGTCTTGCCGGTGCCGGTCTGCGCGGCGGCGAGCAGGTCGTGACCGGCCACGGCGGGCGGAATCGCGGCGAGCTGGATCGGGGTGGGCTGGGTGTAGCCGTAATCGGCAAGCGCACGCAGCAACGCGGGCGCGAGGCCCAGCGAATCGAAAGACATGAAAACACTCCTGAGCAACCCGGAGTGTTGATACCGTGTTGCGGACTAAGGGGAAGAGGCGGCGGATGCCGCAGTAGTCGAGAAGACGACGCCGCGCAGTATAGCGGCAGAATGGCGCCGCGTCTGCTTTTTGCGTGGAGCAAGCTGAACGAGACGCGATCGGGGTTGCCCAGCCATCTCTAATGACGCGTCCGCGCCACGATCAGGTAACTGTTGAACGGAGTGCGTCCACGCAGCGACTCGATGTGCACGTCGAGCCCGGCACTTTCCAGTGTCGAACGCAGCTCGTCGGCGCTGGGGTAGTGCTGCGGACCAGCGGAAATCCAGCCGCTGGCATGCAGGAAAAATTCCGCGATCCGGGTCGCGTGGAAATACCCGTTTTTCTCGCGCAGCACGTTGCGGATGATCAGACAGCCTTGCGGCGCCAGGCGTCTGCTGGCTGCCTGCAGCAGCGAGCGCTGCCGCTCGGCGGACAGATAGTGCAGCACGTCAAGCAGCGCGACGTGACCGTGCATGGCGGGAAGTTCGGCTGCATCGGCATGCCGCAGCTGCATCACGGCATCGAGTCCGGCGCGTTGTACGGCCTGCGTTCCGGCGATGATCTTGCGCGAGTCGTGATCCAGCCCGAGGTAGGGCTGCGAGTGGCCTCGCGCATGCAGATATTGTCCGAGCAAACCGATGCCACAACCGATGTCCAGCAAGGGCAATGAGCTGCCGGCAATCAGCGCGGCGGTGGTCGCATAGGCAGGGTCAATGGCCAGCTTGCCCCTGACGTAGCGGCGCTGCACGTGGTTGTCATACAGGTCGGCGATGCGATGGCGGGCGCGGCGATCCATCCGGTTCCTGGGCTGGCGACGGTGGGTTGCAGACTAGGTCATCGGCGGCGTAGCCGTCTGCATTATCGTTGCGCAGGTTGCCAGTGCCGTGCATACGATAGCGTCCATCTGCCGGTCTGATGTGAGCATCACCCGATGCCGCTGTTGACCCTCTTGCGCGAACTTGCCTCTGCCCAACGTCATACGGTGCTGGCCAGCTTCCCGGGCTGGATGCTGGATGCCTTCGATTTTTCCTGCTGGTGTTCTGCCGGGTGATATTGCCACCGAGTTCGTGGCCGGCTTTGCAGGCGCTATCGTGCATTCCGCTGTGGGCCTACGGCGGTTCGCTGCCGCTAGTACTGCTCGCGTGGCTGGGACCGGAGGTGCGCGGGATCGGCTTCGGCGCGCAGCGCTCCTGATAGAATCCGCGCTTTGCTATCCACCACGAGACGCGCAATGAAAGCTGGCAAGGACAAGGTCATCTCCCTCCACTACACCTTGACGGTGGACGGCGAGCAGGTGGAAAGCTCGCACGACCGCGGCGAGCCGCTGTGGATCCTGCTCGGTCACGGCCAGCTGATCCCGGGGCTGGAAAAGGCGCTGGAAGGCCACGAGACCGGTGCCTCACTGCAGGTCGAGGTGGCTGCCGCCGAGGGCTACGGCGAGCGTGCGGAAGATCAGATCCAGCGCATGTCGAAGAAATATTTTCCGCAGGCGAACCGGCTCAAGCCCGGCATGGTCACTCTGCTCAAGCTGAAAGACGGCGGCCAGCGCGCGGTGACCGTGCACAAGGTCGGCATGAGCACGATCGACGTCGACCTGAACCATCCGATGGCCGGCAAGGCGCTGCATTTCGACGTCGCCATCGGCGACGTGCGCGAGGCCACCGAGGAAGAGCTGCAGCATGGCCACGCCCACGCCCCCGGTGCTGAAGCACACTGAGAACGCCGCCTCAATGAAGTGAAACCATGACGGCACCCGCGGGTGCCGTCATTCGTTCGCGCCTTCTCCCCCTCGGGTAAAAGGTTGGGACGAGGGGCTGAGTTCGCACGGCACAAGCTTCTCCGCCTTCAATCCAGCACCCGCCGCCCATATGCAAAATGCTCGCGCCAGTACGGTCCGTCGATATCGTCCAGGCGCACCGTGCCGCCGCTGTCCGGCGCGTGCACGAAACGGCCCTTGCCCACGTAGACGCCAACATGGCTGATGCGTCCGCCGATATCGAAGAACACCAGATCGCCGCTGGCCAGCTGGGTCATGCGGTGCACCTTGCGCACGTCCATCGCGGCCATTTCGCGGGAGGTGCGCGGAAGCTGCAGGCCGGTGGCACCGCGGTAGATGTAATCGACCAGCCCGCTGCAGTCGAAGCCGCCGGCGGGCGTGTTGCCACCCCAGCGATACGGCGTGCCGACCAGGCCGATGGCGCGGAACAGCACGTCGTTCGCCTCGCCCGCCATCGCGGCGGAAGGCGCGCGTGCCGGCAGATCGGCCAGCGCGGAACGGGAGGCGCGAAAAGTGGCTTCACGCCGGTGCGGACTGCTGGCGCACGCGGCCAGCAACAACAGCAGGATCAGCAGCAGCACGCGGCTGCCGGCGCGCGCTGGCGACACTGAAGCGGCGTGGCGGGCAACACGATGCGGGCGCATGGATAACCTCGACGTCAGTCGCGTCGAGGTTATCAAATCAATGGCTTGTAAGGAAGTTCTCAGGTATTGAGCGAAGCCGGCGGGACCGGCTGCGGGGGTGGAGAAGCTGGGGTAGGCGCGGCGGGTGGGGCAGGCGGCGCCGGTGGTGCGGGCAAGTCGGCAGTACCAGGCGGCGCTGGCGGTGCTGGCGCCGCGGGCGGAGGCGGAGTGAGGCTGAACCTGACCGGCACCCGCGCATAGCCTTCGACCGGCTTGCCGTTCCTGATCTCCGGTTGGAAGTGCCACTGCATGGCCG